>JAUIKV010000102.1 GCA_030430615.1 Bacteroidia bacterium | reverse complement strand
CAATGAGGAGCAGGCCCGGGAAAAATTGAATGAAAACAATGCGGAAGATATTTACGACGGATTGAAAAAATTGAAGGGAAGCGCTCTTAAAGTAGCTCAGATGCTTAGTATGGAAAAGAGCATTCTACCGAGAGCCTATGTAGATAAGTTCTCACTTTCCCAGTTTTCAGTTCCACCGCTCTCCCCCGCCCTGGTCAACCGAACTTTCAAGAAGTATTTTGGAAAGCAGCCCAATGAGGTTTATGATTTTTTCGATCCTGCTTCCAGAAATGCAGCAAGCATCGGACAGGTCCACTATGCTCAAAAGGATGGGAAAGACCTGGCGGTTAAGATCCAATATCCTGGAGTAGCTCAGACCGTAGCTTCTGATTTGGCGCTAGTCAAGCCCGTTGCCATCAAAATGTTCAACATCAATGGCAAGGGTTCTGATAAGTATTTCAAGGAGGTTGAAGAAAAATTGACCGAGGAGACAAATTATATTCTTGAACTTGAGCAGAGCAAAGAAATTGCTGATAGATGCAGCCACATAGATAACCTCAGGTTCCCCAAATACTACGAGAATCTCTCCTCTGACCGAATAATCACCATGGACTGGATGGAAGGCAAACATCTTTCGGAATACGTCCAAATTGACAATGCACAGGAGAATCTTGAAAAAATCGGTCAGGCCCTATGGGATTTTTACATGTATCAGATTCACACCTTGAAAAAAGTCCATGCCGATCCGCATCCGGGCAATTTTCTGGTTTCAGCCGATCATGAATTGATTGTGCTAGACTTCGGTTGCATGAAAGAGATCCCTGAAGAATTTTATGTTCCTTATTTCGAATTGGCCAACAGGGAGAATCTCAGCGACAAGGCATTTTTCACTGAGAAGATGTACGAATTGGAAATTCTGAGACACGAAGACACACCGGAGGAGGTAGCTTTCTTTTCGAAGATGTTCCATGAATTGCTAACGGTATTCACCCGGCCATTCCAACAAGAGTATTTTGACTTTTCCGACGAGACCTTCTTTGCCGAGATAACGGCCCTGGGAGAAAAATACAGTAAAGACACAGCCCTTCGAAAAATGAATGGAAACAGGGGCTCAAAGCATTTCATTTACATGAATCGAACCTTTTTCGGTTTGTACAACCTGATGTTCGACCTCAAAGCGAAGAGGATTTCTGTTGGAAAATTGGCGAAAGCGGCATGATACATTACAAACGCAGTTCCATAGACGTTCTCGAGAAGATCTTTAGGATCAACCTGATCAATTCGGCCTCGGGTTACAAATCGGCCAATCTGATCGGCACGAGAAGCGATCTCGGTGCTGCGAATCTTGCAGTTTTCAGCTCGATCATTCACATGGGTTCCAACCCGCCTTTGTTAGGTTTTATTCTCAGACCGACCAAAGTAGCTAGACACACCTATTCGAACATTAAAGAAAATAGCTTTTATACCATCAATCACATAGGATACGACTTTGCCGAACAGGCGCATCACACCTCCGCTAAATACGAATCTGATGTTTCGGAGTTTGACGTCACGGGTCTTACCGAAGAGAGTTTGAACAATTTTCATGCGCCTTTTGTCAAGGAGTCTCCGGTCAAGATGGCTATGCGTTTTGTGGAGGAGCACGAGGTTCGATCCAATGGAACAATCCTGGTGATCGGAGAGATTTGTGACCTTTACCTGAAAGAAGAGTTGTTGGAAGAAGACGGCTTTGTGAACCTTTCAAAAGGTAAAGTAGCCAGTATAAATGGATTGGATGGCTATTCACTGCCTGCCGAACCAAAGCGCTTCGGGTATCAGCGCCCCCATGATACTCCTTCTCAGATGACCCGGGAGACACAAGGGTCGAGATTTAATTTAACCTGATGCTTTGTTCCGAAATGGAGACAGCACATTAAAAAGACAATTATGAACACGAATCACACAACAACGTTAAACGGAAATGGCCTGGGCCTTAATGGTTTTACACTTGAGGAGATTGGAGATGACCACCTTCTCACCGGACTCGAAACGCCAATGAAAGATGACGCCTTTGAACTCAGCGACGCTGAAAAAAAAGAACACATCGCTTTCCTGTTTCGGGAGATCATGGAAACCCTGGGTCTCGATCTTACCGACGACTCTTTGCGTGGAACCCCGATGCGCGTTGCAAAGATGTACATCGAGGAAATATTTTCAGGTCTGGACCCCAAAAACAAGCCCAAGGTTGCCTTGTTTGACAACAAATATCAATACGACCAAATGCTGGTCGAAAAGAATATCACTTTCTACTCTAATTGTGAGCATCACTTTGTACCCATCATTGGGAAAGCGCATGTCGCATACATCAGTTCCGGCAAGGTTATAGGACTCTCAAAGCTCAACCGAATCGTGCAATACTATGCCAAACGGCCACAGGTGCAGGAAAGGCTCACAAACCAGATCGCCAAAGAGCTCCAAACCGTATTGGGAACCGATGATGTTGCCGTAATTATTGATGCCAAGCATCTCTGTGTTTCCTCAAGGGGGATCAAAGACGATTCTTCAAGCACGACTACCGCTTTTTACGGAGGCGAGTTCAAGGATCCAAACAAGATCGCAGAGCTTCAAAACTACATTGCAAATAACAGCTGATCATGAGAACTATTCTTGTTGTAGGAGGAAGCAAAGGAATCGGGAAGGAAGTCGTTAAAAGACTTCTTCCCGATTGCAAGGTGATAAGTGTCTCAAGAGAGGCCTCTGATCTTGATCACCCACACCTGACCCAGGTGGAAACAGATGCGGTGAAAGGAGAATTACCTGAAATAGATCAAATCGATGGACTCGTATATTGCCCGGGCACCATAAATCTCAAACCTTTTTCACGTCTGAGTGAGGAAGATTTCCTCACTGATTTTGAGATCAACGTCCTGGGTGCTGTGCGTGTGCTGCAGACCTATGAAAAAATTCTCAAGAAAAGTGATAACGCCTCTGTGGTTCTTTTCAGCACAGTGGCTTCAGACATGGGAATGACCTTCCATTCGAGTGTTGCGGTTTCAAAATCAGGGGTTGAAGGGTTGACCAAATCCCTGGCAGCCGAATGGGCGCCAAGAGTCAGGGTCAATGCTATTGCACCGACAATTACAGATACTTCACTGGCTTCAAAAATTCTAAGGAATGATGCGATTCGCGAGAAAATGAAAGAGAGACATCCGTTGAAAAGAATACTGGATCCGACGGAGGTAGCCGAACTGGCTGTTTATCTCTTGTCCGAGGGTGCAGGATCTTTTACGGGGCAGGTTTTCAAGATGGATGCGGGTATGCTGAGCATTAAGGTCTGATTTGAGATAAAAGGTTTTCAGGGCATATTTCTGGGTAGTTTTCACAATATTTTATTAAATATTTCGATGAAGTTTTAGTATCATTGCCCCATGCGAAAAGTCTTTTGCTTATTTGCTTTCTTTCTGTTCTTTGTTGCGGGATACTCCCAGGAGTTTCCCGAAATGAAAACAGACACAATCGACTCTGACTCCTTGGCAGCAGAAGACGACATGCAGGTCAGGTACCTGAAAGGACGCATTGTCAGCATCGATGACGGCCAACCTCTCCTGAGCGCACATGTCGTAAACATGAATTCGGTGGATGGAACAATTACCGACTTTGATGGTAAGTTTGAAATTCCAGCCCAGGTAAATGACACGATTTTCATCTCCTACATAGGATATCAGTCCATAAAATTGAAAATCACCAATGACCTTTTGAAGGGTAACGAGTTGGAGATCGCAATTCATGAAAAAGTGGTCAATATCGACGAAGTCACCGTAAAATCTCACAGACTGATCGGAGTACTCGTTGTGGATGCCAAAAATGTCCCCGACGATTCCTACAGCCGAATACACATCAACGGACTTCCTCAAGCCTATGAAATTGGTCGGTCATATACCCGAAATTACAGTTCCGGGCTGGCCGCCGTGTTCAATCCGGTCGACTTCTGGTACAACAAATTCGGCAAGAAACCGAAGGAGATGAACAAACTTCGCAAACTAAAAGAGGGAGACCAGATGCGCTCCATGATGGAGCAAAAGTACAGTAGGGAGATCATGATGGACTATCTCGATATGAGCCGCAAAGAGCTCAACGACTTGCTTACGGAATGCAACTACTCCAGCCGTTTCATCAACAAGGCCAGTGATCTCCAGATCATTGAAGCCGTTTTGGAATGCTATGAGAATTACCGTGCCCTGCAAAAAGGTCAGGTGAAAAAAGACATCATCCGCGTTCAGCAGCAGGACACTTTATAGGCCTGCCGCCTTCCAATCTCCAGGTGTTTCAACCTAGTTATTTCCCAGAATGATAGGAAGTCCGTCGTCTCCACTGCCTATTACAATCACCTTTGTATTAGGTGATTGTGAAAGTTTTATGGTCGCTTCAATTCCTTTGTCCTGGAGGATCTTATCTGTAAGAGATGCACTTAGGATTCGGTTAGCATCGGCTTTACCTTGTGCCTCTATTCTTTGCTTTTCAGCCTCTTTCTGGGCTTTTTCCAGGCGGAACTTATATTCCAGAGACTCCTGCTCCTGACCGAGCTTTCTCTCAATTGCGTCTTTGATTGCTACTGGCAATGTCACATCACGCACCAAAACGTCGTTCAACTGAATGTATTGGTCGTCAATTATCTTTTTGGTCTCGTCAAAGATCTCCTCCTGGATCGCGTCTCGTTTCGATGAATAGATCTGCTCGGGTGTGTAACGCCCAACTACACTTCTTGTCGCAGAGCGCATGGCAGGTTTCAATACGCGATCGAGATAATTGGTTCCTTTGGTTTGATGCAGGAATCCCAACTGCTCAGACTTGGGTTGATACCAGGCTGTTGCCTCGAGCTGAATGTCAAGTCCGTTTGAGGATAGCACCTTCATCTTCTCCGTGAGCTCCTGTTGACGAATTTCGTAAATGATCACATTATTCCAGGGTGCCACCAGGTGAAAACCCTCTCCCAAAGGCGGCTCATCGGTAACGACTCCTCCACTGAAGCGTTTCCAAAGAACACCGGCTTCACCGGCTTCAATCGTAACGGTTGATTTGGATATGAAAATAAGCGCCAATATTCCTAAGAAAACTATCGGCAAAATGCCTTTTGGAAACTGAATTTGACCTTGTTGTGCCATGTTGCAATATTTTAGTGATTAAATTAAAAGGGGCTGTATAGTCATACCAAACCCCTGTATTTTCTGATAAACCATTCAATACTCAAAGATAGGACAATTAAAGCTAACAGCCACTTCTGATCAATCAGTGAAATGCGCTTTTTTTCGACTTTCTCAACGGGTTTGAAATCAGGTTGATTGGCCAGGTGAGCAAATAACCGATCCATCTCAGAAGGGTAGAAAACCTTCCCATTTGTTTTGTCTGCCAGATAAGTCAATGAGGAAACATCCGAGGTGAGACTCATCTGTTCAGCCGAATAGGCCACGACTTCAAAATTTCCGGTTCTGGTGGCATCGGTCGATGGGTCCGTAATTGTGAATCGATAATCCCCCGGATTGAGATCACCCACCTGTACCTCGTAATACCCATTATTGACATACATGGGATAGGTTCGTTCCTCTTCGTCAAGGCGCAATTCCAGCGGAGAGGAAAGGTCGAGATTCAAGTTGCTGTCGTATTTCCTCGCTTGAATTTTGATCCTCTGGTCATCGAAATTCGTTTTCTGGTAGAACAATTCAAGGCTTTGCTTTCTTTCGGTCAGGTAAAGGTATTGGATCAAGGCATCAAAAAACCTGTCGAAAGCGTCGAAATTCTCATCTCGCTGAAAGACGAATGTTCTCCACTTCCACAGATTCTCTCCAAAAAGTGCAACACGCCTGGCTCCTTCTTCCTGGTAGACAGTTAGGAGTGGCTGCCCGGATTCGATTCCATTGATAGACTGCCATATTAAAGGTTCTTGCGAAATGCGAAAATCGATTTCTCCCAGGTTCACCTTTAAGGAAGGGAAATCCTGAAACCCGATGTCGTCCTGGTAAAAAGACTGAAACTCTTCCGCAAATATCGGGAAGGCCTCTTCAGAGAGCATCATGATCCTTTTTTGAAATGCTCCCTGGACACCGTTTATGAAACTCCAGTCGGATGAAGCGCCAGCCATCAGGAAGTAATTCTTACCCTTGTCATTCAGATAAGAGAACAGCTCCTTAAATCTCAGGTCAGGCTGAAAGAGAATATGAACCGAATAATCATTTTCAACTGATCTCCATTTTGATATGTCTATAAGCTCCACTGATTTTTTCTTCTCGCGCTCAAGACTTTGTTTTATCATACCTAGATCAGGATGAGGAAAAGCATAGATCACCGCTATTTGCATTTGGGAGTTCACGACTTCGATCTCAAAGCTCCTCTGGTTGTTCAATGTCTCAAGCTCATCTGGAAAAGGGGTTAAGCGGATTCGGTAAAGGTGTTGACCGGGCTCTTCCGCCGGTATTTCAAATTTGACCCGATCGCTCTTGTCATCTTTGCTAAATGACAAGCGTTTGCGGTCAATGACCTGACCTCCCTTTTCGAGCAGCAGCTCGGATGTGACCGAGGCATCTCCCGAAAATGACACAAAGGCTTCCACCTCAGAAATGTTCCCCAACGTCACGTAGGCATTGGCATTAACCTGGGAAATTTCAAGGTCATTCTTTTTAATCGTATCGCCCAAAATTATTGGAAAAACCTTCTGATCCACCCCCGCATAAGCATAATTCCGGCCGACCGTTTGTATTCCGTCACTGATCAATAAAATGGGGGATTTCCCGGATGACGAGAGCTGATTGAGTTGTTTCAGGGCCCTTTCAATATCGGTTTGACCCGATGAAAAAGAAAGAGAGTCTCCCAATCTCAACGACTCACCAAAACCGAAGTATTGTATCTCGAATTGATCGTTCAGATCCTCGTTGTTTTGGATCTGATATATCACTTCTTACACCCCGATGTCGGCTCCGGATAGACTTATGGATCTGGATGCGTCCCAGGCTACGTTCAGTACAGGTTTCTCAATAATTGTCTGACGCGCGTGGTAGCGCGGATTGATCAATAGTAATAGCAGGCAGAAGATTCCTAGAAAACGAAAGAAGGCCGGCATTATCAACCCTCGGTCAAACTCCTTCTTGAAAAAGTACTGATAATAGCTCAACAGGCCGCTTGCCAGTGCAGACAGGACAAGTAAAAACACCAGGTTGAGATTCATTGGATTCAGGGGTTCGGTCAGGTCAGCATGCCGCCGTCAACATTCAAGGTCTGACCGGTGATATAGGCAGACATATCGGATCCGAGAAAAACACAGGCATTGGCCACATCCTCAGGTGTCCCGCCCCGCTTCAGAGGAATTGAATCTCTCCAGCTGTCGACAGTTTTTGGATCAAGTTTTGCCGTCATTTCGGTTTCTATGAATCCCGGTGCTATCGCGTTGCAGCGAACATTTCTGGAGCCCAGTTCAAGGGCAACGGACTTCGTAAAACCAAGGATGCCTGCTTTTGAAGCGGCATAATTGGTCTGTCCGGCATTCCCTTTCACACCAACGACAGAGCTCATATTGATGATGGAGCCAGAACGCTGTTTCAACATTGGGCGAAGCACCGCCTTGGTCAGGTTGAATACCGATTTGAGATTGACCTCAATAACCTTGTCAAAATCTTCCTCAGAAATCCGCATCAGGAGGTTGTCCTTCGTGATCCCCGCATTGTTGATCAGGATGTCCAGTCCGCCAAAATCCTCTATGACATCTTTGACCAACTGTTGAGCCGCATCGAAATTCGCAGCATTTGATTGATACCCTCTTGACTTTACACCAAATCCTTCCAATTCGGCTTCAAGGGCTTTCGCTGCCTCTGCAGAGGCATTATAGGTGAATGCAACATGAGCTCCCTGCTTTGCGAACTCCATGGCTATTCCTTTTCCGATACCCCTCGAGGCACCTGTAATCAATGCTATTTTATTTTCGAGTAATTTCATCCAATATCAATTTAGTATTCAAATATACTAAAATTCAAAGGTCTATCTTCAACAAAGAAAAATCCCTTCAAATCAAATTTCTGACTGAATTTTACTTGATTGGAGGGCTATTGCTTTACCTCCATGTCTTTATAGTTGAAGAGATAATCAATGTCCATTTCCATGACGTCTCCCATTTTTTTAAGGGCATTCAGGTCAAGGTCAGACTTCTTTCCAATGACCAAAGCTGTGTAATTTCCTCCTTTGACGTTTTGGTCAAAGAATGAACTCAAATCTTTCAATGTCATATTCTGAATTGATTCGTACATGTCCTTTCGAATATCATAGTCGATTCCTCTTCTTTTCAGTCTTTCATAATTCCAAAATATACTCGACTTGGTTATTCTCTGAGCAGCAATCTTTTTAAGAGCATTTTTTTTGGAGGCTTCAAACTTTTCTTTAACCTCCGGCATGTCTTTCATAAGTTCCATTAATCCA
>JAUIKV010000101.1 GCA_030430615.1 Bacteroidia bacterium | reverse complement strand
CCTGGCTTACTTCAATGAATACATCGGTCCGTATCCCTACAAACAGTACTCAGTCATTCAAGCAGGAGACGGGGGCATGGAATACGCCATGTGCACCTTTATTACAGGTGACCGTAGCTTTGGCAGCCTCGTGGGCGTAACCGCTCATGAATTCGCGCACAGCTGGTTCCAATTCATACTGGCGACCAATGAGACCAAGCACGCCTGGATGGACGAGGGCTTTACCTCCTACATTTCTGATCATTGCGAGAATGTGATCTTCGACCAGAAGAAAGAAGTTGCCAACGACGGTGCCTACAACCGCTATATTCAATTGGCCAATTCAAATCTCCAGGAACCCCTGGGCACCTTTTCAGATCGCTATGAGTCCAATACGGTTTACGGAATTTCGGCCTATAACAAGGGTAGTGTCTTTTTGTCTCAGCTCGGATACATCATCGGAAAGGAGAATCTCGACAAGACGATCCGAACTTATTATGACGAATTCAAATTCACCCATCCGACACCGAATGACTTCAAGCGCGTTGCTGAAAAAATTTCAGGGATTCAGCTTGAATGGTACTTGAACTACTGGACCCAGACCACCAAAACAATCGACTACGGAGTAGAATCCATCGATGGAACCCTCGTGACCTTAAAAAGGGAAGGGACCCTGCCTATGCCCATAGATATCCGGGTTAACTATGCCGATGGAAGCACAGAGGATTTCTACATCCCGCTTCGTATGATGTATGGCAGCAAACCGACTGAAGCGACGACCGTGGAGAGCTGGTCATGGGTTGCCCCAACCTATGAGTTGAAGACGAGCAAAGCCGTGGAAAGCGTGGAGATTGATCCTTCGAATCTCATGGCGGATGTCGACAAGAGCAACAATGCCATGTCCAAACAGAAGAGCTGAAAATAAGAGTCAAATAATAAAGCCCGATCTTTCGATCGGGCTTTTTTTATTCCTCTAAAATTGCAAGCAGGTTTTCTACTTCAATTTCTTTTTAACCTCTACTTCCTGGAAGGCCTCGATCACATCTTCGACCATGATGTCATTGTAGTTCTTGATCTGCATACCGCAGTCATAGCCCTTGCTGACCTCTTTCACATCGTCCTTGAATCGTTTCAGGGAAGTTAGCTCTCCTGTGAAGATGACCACGTTGTCACGGATCAATCTAATTTTCGAGCTTCTGTATATTTTTCCGTCAGTGACCATACATCCTGCCACGGTTCCAACTTTTGAAATCTTATAGGTTTCACGAATCTCCGCTGTACCCGTGATTTCTTCCACGATGTCAGGAGAGAGCATGCCCTCCATGGCGTCTTTCACGTCGTCAATGACCTTATAGATGATCGAGTAGGTACGTATGTCGATCTCCTCTTTCTCAGCCACTGAACGGGCACTTGCCGAGGGTCGTACGTTGAACCCGATGATGATCGCTTCAGATGCTGATGCGAGCAACACGTCAGATTCAGTAATCGCACCCACACCCTTGTGGATTATGTTGACTTGAATTTCCTCTGTAGACAGTTTCTGCAAAGAATCGGTCAGGGCTTCAACAGAACCATCCACATCCCCTTTCAGGATAATGTTCAGCTCCTTGAAACCTCCAAGTGCAATACGCCTTCCGATCTCGTCAAGCGTAATGTGTCTCTGGGTTCTGACAGACTGCTCCCTGCTCAATTGAGAGCGCTTCGTTGCAATTTGCTTGGCCTCCCTTTCATCCTCGTACACCTTGAACTTGTCACCCGCCTGTGGCGCACCGTCAAGCCCAAGTATGGAAACAGGTTGAGAAGGCCCGGCCTCTTCCACATTGTTGCCGCGCTCGTCCTGCAAGGCTTTGACCTTACCTGAATTCTGACCGGCAAGAATGTAGTCTCCAACGTGAAGCGTTCCCGCGTCGATAAGAACTGTGGCAACATATCCCTTTCCTTTGTCGAGGTAGGCTTCCACCACTGATCCGCTCGCCGCTTTATCGGGATTGGCCTTGAGTTCGAGCAATTCTGCTTCGAGCAATATTTTCTCCAACAGTTCCTTGATGCCTGTCCCTTTTAGGGCAGAAACGTCGTGCGACTGGATTTTTCCTCCCCAGTCTTCGACAAGCAGGTCCATATTGGCCAACTCTTCTTTGACCTTGTCCGGATTCGCATCCGGCTTGTCTATTTTGTTGATCGCAAATACGATGGGAACACCGGCTGCCTGTGCATGACTGATGGCCTCCTTCGTTTGAGGCATGATCGAGTCATCCGCCGAAATAACAATGACGGCAATGTCTGTGACTTGTGTACCCCGTGCACGCATCGCTGTAAAGGCCTCGTGACCCGGAGTATCCAGGAACGTGATCTTCTGACCGTCTTCCAGTTCCACAGCGTAGGCCCCAATGTGCTGGGTGATTCCTCCGGATTCACCGGCGATCACATTGGCACTCCGTATGTAGTCGAGCAAAGAAGTCTTACCGTGGTCTACGTGACCCATGACGGTCACAATCGGAGCCCTCGGTTTCAAATCCTCCGGAGCATCCACCTCTTCTTCAACAGACTCTTCAACTTCGGCGTCGACGAATTCGACGTTGTATCCGAATTCCTCGGCTACGATAGTCAGAGTTTCAGCATCGAGACGCTGGTTCATCGAGATCATCATTCCCAATGACATACATGCCGAGATCACTTCAGTCACTGAAACATCCATCATCGTGGCCACTTCATTCGCAGTAACGAATTCTGTCACCTTGATAACCTTGCTTTCTGCTTCTTGTTGCTCCAGATCCTTCTCAACCTGCTGCCTGTGCAGGTCTCTTTTCTCTCGTCTGTATTTTGCGCCTTTTCCTTTTTTGGTCTTTCCCTGCAATTTCTCCAGGGTTTCCCTTACCTGCTTTTGCACTTCTTCTGCAGAAGGCTCTTCTTTGACAACAGGTCTTCTCTTTCCTTTTCCTTTTGCTCCTCCCCGGGCACCACCGTCGGCTCCAAAGCCAGGACGGGATACGTGGATTCGCTTTCTTTTCTTACGCGTTTTTCCTTCGCCGGCATCTTCTTTTTTGTCGGCTGCTTTTTTCTTGGGTCTTTCGAACTTGGACAGATCAATGGTTTCTCCCGTCTTCTTTGGGCCCGATAATTTCTGATATTCGGTTTTCAGGGTCTCTGTCTCTTCAACCTCCGGCTCAACCACCTTTTCCTCCTCTGTCGGGGCCTCTTTTTTTGCCTTTTTCGGCTCTGCGACTTCTGTCTTGCCTTCTACCTCAATTTTACCTACCTGCTTCAGGCCCTTGAGCTTCTTGCTTCCTTTGATAACCTCTGGTTCTTTCTCCTCTTCTGGTTCGACGACAGGTTCTTCAGCAGGAGCGGGATCTTCAGCTTTAGGCTCAATTTCGATCTTGCCGACCATTTTTGGCCCTGACAGCTTCTCTGATTCTGTTTTGAAGATCTCCGATCTTTTTTCTTCTTCGAGCCGCTTCAACTCAGCCTCCCGTTCGAGGGCTAGTCGAATCTCTTCTTTTTCTTTGCGCTTCTCCTCTCCAATTTCCTTTGAGGCTACTTTCTTGCTCGCATCCGTTTGGAACTCGTCAGACAGAATGGTATAGACCTCGTGCGAGATCTTCGCCGTCGGACGAGGGTCGATGTCAATTCCCTTGTTAGCCAGGAATTCCACCGCCCGGTCCAGGGAGATGTTGAGCTCTCGTAGAACTTTGTTAAATCTTTGTGGTCTGTATTCAGTCATAAATTCTTTTAAAAATGCCTCTCACTTATTGCTCTGCAAATTATGAAATATATTACGATTCAAACTCTTCCCTGAGAATGCGCTGAACCTCTATTATAGTTTCTTCTTCCAGATCCGTTCTTTTGACCAATTCCAAAAGGTCCAGGTCGAGCACGCTTCGTGCCGTATCGAGTCCGATGTTTTTAAATTCATTGATTACCCATTCTTCGATTTCATCGGAGAATTCCATCAATTCGACATCGTCTTCAACGCCTTCTCTTTGCACATCGATCTCATAGCCGGTCAATTGACTTGCCAAACGGATATTCACCCCGCCTTTACCAATGGCCTTGGAAACCTCTTCAGGCTTGAGAAAAACGTCCACCCTTGGTTTCTCGCCTTCTTCTACAGCCTCATGAATCTTAATCGAGACCACCTTGGCAGGACTGAGGGCTCTTTTGATGAACTGCTCATCGATCTTGGTATAATTCACCACATCAATGTTTTCATTGCCAAGCTCCCTTACGATCCCGTGAATACGCGAGCCTTTCATTCCGACACAAGCTCCTACCGGATCAATCCTGTCGTCATATGAGTCCACTGCTATCTTGGCTTTCTCCCCTGGGATGCGCGCGACGCGCTCAATGGTGATCAAGCCGTCAAATACCTCAGGGATCTCCTGCTCAAAGAGTTTGACCAGAAACTCTGGTGCCGTTCGCGACAAGATGATCGCCGGCTTGTTTCCTCTCAGTTCGACTGTTTTGATTATTCCCCTTACCGATTCTCCTTTTCTAAAGAAATCGGAGCGAATCTGCTCGCTTTTGGGAAGCACCAGTTCATTGCCGTTGTCATCGAGAAGAATCACCGCATTGTGTCGCACGTGATGCACCTCAGCCGTGTAGAGCTCTCCTTCGAGGTCTTTGTATTGTTTGAATATATTGGTATTGTCGTGTTCGTGAATCTTGGAAATAAGGTTCTGGCGCAGTGCCAGGATCGAACGTCTTCCCAGGTCGACGAGCTTCACCTCTTCTGAAACCTCTTCACCCACTTCAAAATCGGGCTCGATCTTTCTTGCATCGGTCAATGAAATCTCCTCATTGTCGTCCTCTACCTCTCCATCTTCAACTACGACACGGTTTCTCCAGATCTCGAGGTCTCCCTTGTCCGGGTTTATAATGATGTCAAAGTTGTCATCTGAACCAAACTTTCTCTTCAGGGCCGAGCGAAAAACCTCCTCCAAAATGGCCATCAGGGTCACCCTGTCAATGCTCTTCTCATCTTTGAACTCCGAAAAAGATTCAATTAACGCTAAATTTTCCATGGATACATTGTTAAAAAATAATCTTCACTTTTGCTTCACTTATATTTTCAATCGGAAAAACTTCTCTTTTCTCCACTGTTACTTTTCCCTTTCCTATCGGTTTGGGCTCTCTGACCTTCCATTGCAAGACCAACTGATCATCCACTATTTCGGTCAATTTGCCTTCAAAGGACCCGGCATCCGTTTTGAGTTGCAAAATCCTTCCGATATTCTTGTTGAATTGTCTCTTGTCCTGAATCGGATCCGTAATGCTTGGCGAGGTAACCTCCAGAGAGAAATCTTCCTCGTCACGGTTGAGATTGTGCTCCACGTGTCTGCTGATGCGGATGCACTCACTCAGGGGAACTCCCTCGTCTCCGTCAACCACAACGCGTATGCTGTTGTCTTCTCCTGTCTTCAGGTCAATTAAGAATAAGGTTTCATTTTCCTTCAAGGCCTCGTCAACCAAGGATCTTACTCTTTTCACATCCATCACAATCCCTTTTGCATTCCAAAATATCGGTATAAAAAGAGGGGACTTTTTGTCCCCTCCAACTCAATACGTCGTTATTTTCGCTGCAAATATAGCAAATCCTTTGATAATGACAAAAATCAGAAGGCCTTTCAACAAATTTTACTAACTTTAACTAACAAACCAACAAAACGTGTTATGAAACGAATATTAGTCCCAATTGATTTTTCGAAGGAAGCTGAAAACGCAGCCAAGGTTGCAGCCCAAATTGCGAGAAAAACAGGCAGCGAGATTTACCTGGTGCATATGTTGGAACTTCCCGTGACCACAGTGGATCCGGCAGAGATGAACACCATCAGCAGCGAGCCACAGATCATCTATTTTATGAAGCTGGCGCACGAAAAATTCGAAAAATTCATTGGCCTTCCCTTCTTCAAAGGATTAAAAGTAGTCGAATCCGTGCAATTTCAACATGCATTCTCCGGCATTATCGCCGAGAGCGAGAAAAACAACATCGATCTGATCGTCATGGGTTCCCAGGGAGCCTCCGGACTCCAGGAAATGTTCATCGGATCCAATACAGAAAAGGTGGTTCGCCGATCGAAAATCCCCGTGCTGGTGATCAAGAAAGAAGTCGATGAGTTCGAGATCAAGGACATGATCTTCGCCTCTGACTTCAATAAAGAAAGCAAGACGACCTTCCAAAGAGTCGCAGATTTTGCGAAACTCTTCGAGGCCAAGTTACACCTGCTTTACATCAACACGATTCACAATTTCAATACGACGAAGAACATTGAGAAAAGGATTGCTGATTTCATGGGTGACTTTGACTTCAGCAACTACACCACGATGATCTACAACGACATCTCCATTGAAAAAGGGATCCTGAGCTATGCGCGGGATATCGATGCCGATCTGATTGCGCTGAATACCCACGGAAGAAGCGGTCTATCACAATTGTTCAATGGCAGCATCGGCCAGGAGCTGGCCAATCACGCCCTTCGACCTGTGATAACCTTTAAAATCTAAAAAGAGGTTAAAACCTGAAAGGAATAAATCCAATGCCGAATTCAGCCCAGTCCGCTCGCGTCTGGTCCTTTGTTTTTATGCCCAATTGAGTAAACAGCCAGGGTGTGATGTCATACCGAAAGGCTGCACGAATATAGGTCGGATCTTTGCCTCTGTCCGGTTCGAGATACGCTCCAACCTGAAAACGCGTAGTGAACTTTCCGAACATAAAATCATACCCGACATGGAGGCCTATCAGATCCTGGTCGTCCGGGTAATCCACTTCAAGGCTTTCGTCATAAAAATAGTCCATACCAACGGTAATTCCATGCATGGTGTTGAACTTATACCTGTAGTCAAGCACTCCTGAAAACACAAAATATCGATTTTCGGTTCCCTGGTCCTCCAGGTTCTGGACCGTGCCGAAACCGAAATAAGTTTCTATGCTGCTTTCCCTGAGGCGGGTGCTTTTTTTCTTTTCCGGCCGGTCAAACCTCGCCTGGAGCAAATCCCGCGACATCGGATCCGTGTCGACGAATCTTTGGTCTGCGTTATAGTGGTATCTGAAAGCCAAATTGAGGCCATACATGTTGAGCCCGTGGTTCGGAGTTGTAATGCGGCCAACGCTGAAATGGGTGAAATCTACTCCATAGACCAAATCGAGCTCCCGCGTAAGTCGATACGCTGCTCCAAAACTCAGGTTAAAATACACGGCAAATGGGGCTCCTATCGCGTCATTTGTCGGGTTGTTCTCCGTATCATAGGGTTCAAGGCTGTAAGTGAGCCCCAGAGACTGGCTAATCTCCCAGACATTGCGCCTCTTGGAGCTGCTCAAAGGAAAATTCATGAATCCGAAAAGCGCGTTGGGTTTTCCAAGGATGTCAGGATCACCTATAAAACCTGAGTAGTAACCGACTCCATAGGATGGATAACCGGTTTCCGCCTGCCATGAAGTTGTATCCGACGACTGCCAGCCAAAGCGGGCTTCAATGGCCCCGTACCCTCCATCGACCGTTTCATCCAGGGTGGTTCCGTTATAAAGGTGGTAACCGGTATGACCCTTTATTTCGAGTGTGCGAAAACGCCCGTAATTCGGGATGTCCTTCACCTCATCAAAATCAATCGATTTTTTCTGCGCCAGAACTTGACCTGACAACACAAAGAAGACCAGGCAGAGCAGTAAGGGCTCAACTTTTTTGGGGACTAAAAGTTTGACGCTCATAAGTTTGCATTCAATCGAAAATTCTGACTCGTCATAATGATGAGGAAATCACAACCTCCGAATAATAAAAATCCATTATAAATGGCATTTATAATGGATTTTGAACTTTACTCTTGTTGACCCACAAGGATTCGAACCTTGACTGACGGTACCAAAAACCGGAGTGCTACCGTTACACTATGGGTCAGGGCCTTTGCCATCGCTAATTCCGCTTAGGCAGGCGCAAATTTAAGACAATCTTTTTGTTTGACAAAAAAGTTTATTTGAATTTTTTTTGAGTCGTTCAAACGTCCGATCAGATTCCATTTTAATTTACTAAATTCGCCCAAGCTTAAAGAGAATCTATGCTGTCTTTCGATTTCAAAAGGTACAACGCCATTTTAGGCTGGCTGAGTTTTACAATTGCCCTTGTCACTTACATTCTTACCCTCGAGCCCACAGTGAGCTATTGGGACTGTGGTGAGTATATTTCAACCTCTGTTAAGCTTCAGGTAGGCCACCCGCCAGGCGCACCTCTTTTTCAAATGCTTGGCGCCTTTTTTGCGATGTTCACCTCAGACCTGACGCACATCGCTTACATGGTGAATTTCATGTCTGCCCTTGCCAGTGCCTTTACTATACTCTTCCTGTTTTGGACGATAACCACGCTTGGAAAAAAAGCCGTTCTCAAAACTGCCGGTGAAATAACCAACAATGCCGCTATCGCCATACTGGGAAGCGGACTTGTCGGTGCGCTTGCTTATGCCTTTTCAGACAGTTTCTGGTTCAGCGCTGTTGAAGCAGAGGTTTACGCCATGTCCTCTTTTCTAATGGCTCTCCTTTTCTGGCTTGCCCTTCATTGGGAAG
>JAUIKV010000100.1 GCA_030430615.1 Bacteroidia bacterium | reverse complement strand
CCGAATTCCTCTGGCAAGAAGGACACACGGCCCATGCAACTGCCGAAGAGGCGGTGACCGAGACTCGCCAGATGCTAGACGTATATGCCGATTTTGCCGAGAACTACATGGCCGTTCCCGTGATCAAAGGGGTGAAAACCGAGAGCGAACGATTTGCAGGAGCTTTGGAGACCTATACAATTGAGGCGATCATGCAGGACGGCAAGGCGCTCCAGGCAGGAACATCTCACTTTTTGGGACAAAATTTTGCGAAGGCATTTGACGTGAAGTTCACGACCCGGGATGGCAAGCAGGATTATGTTTGGGCCACTTCTTGGGGCGTTTCAACGAGATTGATGGGTGCGCTGGTCATGTCACACAGCGACGATCATGGACTGGTTCTTCCTCCGAGACTGGCGCCTATCCATTTGGTTGTTGTTCCGATCTACAAATCAGAGGAACAGCTGCAAAAGATTGACGAAAGAGTTCGTGAGTTGATTGAGCCACTCAGGGAAATGGGAATAACCGTGAAATACGACAACCGGACAACACACAAACCCGGTTGGAAATTCGCTGAATACGAATTGAAAGGTGTTCCGCTTCGCCTCGGAATGGGGCCACGTGATCTTGAGAATGGCACGGCTGAGCTCGCGCGAAGGGATACCCTCGAGAAGCAGGTGATTTCCCAAGACGACCTGGTTAAAACGGTTAGGGAATTGCTCGAGGAGATTCAGGAGAATCTTTTCAGTAAAGCCTTGTCCTACAGAGACGAAATGATCACTGAAGTGGATACGTTTGAGGAGTTTGTAGAAGTTCTTGAGTCCAAAGGAGGTTTCGTATCGGCTCATTGGGACGGCACGGGGGAGACCGAAGAGGAAATCAAGGGGAAGACGAAAGCCACAATCCGATGCATACCCCTTGATGCCAGGGCAGAAGAGGGTAAATGCGTATTGACCGGAAGACCCTCAGCACGCAGAGTGATCTTTGCCAAGGCATACTAAAAAATCAAAAAAAAAATAAAAGTGCTTGCAGAGTTTAATTTTTGTATTATTTTTGCACTCGCTTTGGTCAATTAAAGCAACCATGGCCCGTTCGTCTATCGGCTAGGACGCCAGGTTTTCATCCTGGTAAGAGGGGTTCGATTCCCCTACGGGCTACAAGTTAAGAAACTAAGAAATTATATTATGGCAAATCACAAATCGGCCCTGAAGAGAATTAGAAGCAATGAGGCAAAGCATTTGAGGAACAAGTATCAGCACAAAACCACCCGAAATGCGATCAAGAAGCTAAAGGCTCTTGAGAGCAAGAAGGAGGCTGAAGAAATGGTTCCAGGTGTAGTTGCAATGATCGACAAACTTGCCAAGAAGAATATCATCCACGACAACAAAGCGTCGAATTTGAAATCTCAATTGGCACATCACGTGGCTGCATTGTAAAAGAAGCTTTATCAGATATAGAAGCAATCCGATTCGGGTTGCTTTTTTTTTGCTTCAAATTCAGGGGTTAGCTCAAACAAAGTCTCGAACTACCATTCGTAGATACGATCGGCGTCGAGGCGAATCATGATAAACAACAACACAGTGAATCCCCACAGGGAGGAACCTCCATAGCTGAAAAAGGGCAAAGGTATTCCTATAGTGGGCAAAATGCCTATCACCATACCTATATTGATCGTGAAATGGAAGAAAAATATGGCCACGGTGGCATAGGCGAACACCTGGCTGAATACTGATTTCTGCCTATCAGCAATATAGAGCAGTCGTATCAGGAAAGCAACGAAGAGAAAAATGACGAAACTGCTGCCCAGGAAGCCCCATTCTTCTCCAACGGTACTGAAGATGTAGTCCGTTTGCTGCTCAGGGACGAAGTCTCCCTGGGTCCTGTCACCCTGGAGAAAGCCTTTTCCGGCAAGACCGCCCGAACCAATGGTGATCACTGACTGTGCCGTGTTGTATCCGATTCCCTGGTCATCAACATCCTTGCCCAAAAGAATGTTGAACCGATCCCGGTGACGCTGCTCAAATACATTGTTGAAGACATAGTCGACGCTGACTATAAAAAGGCCCGTAAAAAGATAAATCAAGGCAAAGCGCATCCAGTTGTGCCTGAAGTAATTCCGATTCTTATGGGAAAAATATCCGAATAAAAGGGAAATAGACAGGGTCGCGATTCCGAGCGTGACAAGGATCCCGAAATACAAGGTAATGACAAAGAGAAGGAGAGCCAGGAACCCGATGACCAGGTAGTAGAGCGGAAGTCCGAACCTGTAAAGAACCAGTATCAGTGACAGGTAAACCAGTGCAGACCCTGGGTCGGGCTGCAATGTGATCAGAAAGGCTGGCAGAAAGATGATCGTGAAGGCCTTGAGCTGATTCGAAAATTTTCGAAGATCCTGGTTGCGCTCATTGAGATAGTTGGAAAGAGCGAGAGCCGTCGCCGCTTTGGCAAATTCAGAAGGTTGTATCCCGAATGAACCGAAGCTGTACCAGGAAGTGGCCCCGTTGATGTTGTTTCCGAAAATGAACAATCCGATCAGGGAAGCCAACGATACCAGATAGAAAATACCCGAAAATTGCTCGTAAAATTTTTTGTCAATGGCCAGGATTATGATGATCAGGGCAAAGCTCAAAAGAATCCAGATCATTTGCTTCCCGTACTTGGTGGTCAGGTCAAACACCTCGTATTCGGTGTCCGAATAGGTAGCGGCGTAAATGCTTAGCCAACCGAGAAAGACAAACAGGAGATACATGCCGATCAGCAGCCAATCGACGCCCTTGAATATATTACTCTTCCTTTTGCGCAACGTATGTCTCTATTTCCAGTTGTTTTTCGTATTCCTCCTCGAGACTTCCCTCCAGCATTCGTTTTTCGAGCCAGTCCCTGGAAATCGATCCCTTGATGTATTTTTCGATCATCAGACTAGCTATCGGAGCAGCCCATCGCGATCCCCAATAACCGTTTTCTACGAAAACGGCAATGGCGATCTTCGGATCGTCTTTCGGGGCAAATGCAATAAAGATGGAGTGGTCAGTGAACTGAACTTTCTCTCCGTTGATGCGGGCAAAATTCTCGGCCGTTCCGGTCTTGCCGCAAATTTCAATGTCCTCGATCTTCGAGCCCCGGGCCGTACCAATTTCAAATACATTGAACATTCCATCGATCACAGGCTCGAAGTGACGCGCATTGATGCTCGTGTATTTCGGGCTGGTGTAATCCTTGTTCTGAAGGGTGCTGTCACCCACTTTTTTGAGGATGTGAGGCGTGTAATAGTAGCCCCTGTTTGCAATGGCTGCGGTCATGTTGGCCAATTGTATCGGGGTGGTCAGAACCTCACCCTGGCCGATCGCGTTGGAGATTGTCGTGATCGCCTTCCACTTGTGATTGGGATAGTATCGATTGTAGAGCTTTGAATCCGGGATCAGTCCCTTTTGACCAGACGGGAGGTCGTAACCGAGGTAGTTTCCGAGTCCAAAGCTTTTGACATGGTTGCTCCATACGTCCATGCCCACCTTGGGGTCTTCGTATTTCTCGATCGTCCTTTTGTACACGTTGGCAAAATAGGCGTTGCATGACCTGTAGATACCCGTATTCATGCTGATCGGCGCACCCACGATTCCACAGTGGCACTTCATAAAACCGCCTCGCCCGTATTTGTAACCATGGTAGCAGTAAAATGACGTTTTTGGATCAATGACTTCTTCCTCAAGGGCAACGAGGGCATTGATGATCTTGAAAGGCGAGCCTGGCGGATACTGGGCCTGAAGCCCCCTGTCGAGCATGGGTTTGCTGACTGTGTCATTGAACAGCATGAAGGAATTCCTCGATCGCTTTCTCCCAACCAGCATGTTCGGATCATAGCTCGGCATGGATACCAGTGAGAGGATCTCACCCGATGAGGGCTCGAGGGCAACAATGCCTCCTCGCTTGTTCACCATGAGACGCTCGGCATACATCTGAAGATCCCTGTCGAGTGTAAGTGTAATGTCTCGTCCCGGCACCGGAAGGGTGTCATAAATACCGTCTTTATAAGGTCCGATTTCTTTGTTGAACCTGTTCTTCTGAATGAAATTCACGCCTTTTTTTCCTTTCAGGAGGTGCTCGTATTGCTTTTCGATTCCGTGATAGCCGACGAGCTCTCCCAGCTGGTAATCCGGATTGTTTTTGAGCATCCGCTCATTTACTTCACTGATATAGCCCAGAACGTTGGCGCTGGTATTGTTCGGGTATTGCCGGAGAAACCGCTTTTGTATGTAGAAACCCTTGTAGCGATACATCTTTTCCTGAAGGAAGGCATAATCCTCCTTGGAAACCTGGCCCAGGAAAATGGATGGGATACGAGGAGAATAGTTGTTTGTGCGCTCATAGCGCTTCAGGAAGTCTTCTTTGGTGATCTTGAGCAAAGAGCAAAACTCCAGGGTGTCCAGGGGTTCCACGTCCTTCGGGATGATCATGATGTCATACGAAACTTCGTTGGCCACGAGCAGCTTTCCGTTTCTGTCATAGATGAATCCACGGTCGGGATAGGCGTATTTGATCGTAACCGCAGAGTTGTTTAACGGATTCTGCTGATGGCGTTTGTCTATCACCTGCAGGAAGAAGAGTCTTCCGACAAAGATGGCTCCCACGCTCAGTATCAAAAAATATAACAAGGACTTTCTCGGCATCTTCTATCTCTTTCTCATTACAAAAGTAAAACTTATAAGGGTTAGAATTATTGTGAAAATACTGGTTAAAACAGTATTGAGCAAAATGGTTCCAAACTTGCTCCATTTGAAGTATTCCATGCCAAATACCACGAAATGGTGGATCGCAGTCAAAATGACCACGTAGGCCAGGAGTTTCGAAAACGGAAGCTTGAATATGTTCATAGTCGCGTAGTCGAGTTCCCGTTTTCCAAGAACACTCTGGAGAACCGGAATGCGAATGAAAGCGATCAACAGGGTCGCGGCAGCATTGATGCCGCCGGAATCGGCGAACATGTCAATGATCAGACCGAGGAGAAAGCTCAAAACAAGAACTGATGCGTCGTCTTTCCTAACCGGGTAAAGAAAAACGAACCAGATGTAATACAAGGGGTTGATATACCCCAAAAAATTGATGTTGTTCAACACAATGACCTGTAAAAGGATCAAACCGATGAAAAGGAGTGCAACACTGATATTCTCTCTATTCATTCGTCGATTTTTCTTCGAGATTCTGGATCTCGAGTTTGTCAAAATTCTTTATTACCTGAACATACCCAATCGCGCTCATGTCATTGAACAGCCCGATGTTGATGTATTCGTACCGATTGTTCTGGGTCTTGAAATCCCGAATCGTGCCAATTGGAATTCCTTCAGGAAAAATTGTGGATTTCCCACCTGTGACGACGGTATCCCCAACGTAAATCGAGGCCTGAACCGGAAGATCCTGCAGCTGCACGACATTGTAGTCTTCATTGTCCCAGCTTAAACTGCCAAAGTAATCACTGTTCTTCAGCTTCGCATTGATCCTGGAGTTCACGTTCAGTATCGATAGCACTGTAGCGTAATTGTTGCTCACGCTTTTCGTGATTCCCACGATTCCCTTGCTGTTGATTACTCCCAGGTCCGGCTCGACTCCACTGTTGCTCCCCTTGTCTATGGTCAGGTAATTGTTGTTTTTTCGGTAATTGTTGTTGATCACCTTGGCCGCAGTATAGCTGTATTTCTGCTTGTGTTTCAGACTGTCGATGACCAGCACGTCAGTTGACACGGAGTCCCCGGCTTCGAGGGAGATCAGGTTTCTGAGGTAAGCGTTTTCTTCAGACAACCTCTGATTTTCCTTTTTGAGGAGGAAGAACTCTTTGAAATTGTTCACTCGGTCATAGATGCCACCACTGATGAAATTCGCGGAATTGACAAATTTGCTCTTGTGAAAGGAGTGGCTTTGAATCGTAAAGAGAACGGCGAGTACTTCGAGCAACAAAAAGAGAATGAACAATTTATTCTTATAAAGAAATGAAATGATTTGTTGCATGGTATTTCCCTGGACTCTATTTCATTAAGACACTTTTGTATTTTTCGATATCCTTCAAAGCTGTTCCGGTACCTCGGACCACCGCGCGCAGCGGATCCTCAGCCACATAGACTGGCAGGTCTGTTTTTCGTGAGAGTCTGCGGTCGAGTCCTCTGAGCATGGAACCTCCGCCAGCCAGGTAGATTCCGGTATTGTAAATATCTGCTGCCAGTTCAGGGGGAGTCTGAGAAAGGGTTTCCATCACAGCATCCTCAATTCTCAGAATAGATTTCTCGAGCGCCTTGGCGATTTCCCTGTAGGAGAGCTCAATCTGTTTGGGTTTGCCGCTTAGCAGATCACGTCCCTGTATAGACATGTCATCGGGCGGGGTGTCGAGTTCCTCGGTCGCCGCACCGATCTGTATTTTTATCTTTTCAGCCGTTGTTTCCCCTATATACAGGTTGTGTTGGGTACGCATGTACATGGCGATGTCACTGGTGAAAACGTCACCGGCCACTTTTACGGATTTGTCGCAAACGATGCCGCTCAGAGCGATTACAGCAATCTCCGTAGTTCCTCCACCGATATCTATGATCATGTTTCCCTTAGGTTGCATGATATCTATGCCTATACCGATAGCGGCTGCCATTGGTTCATAGATGAGGTAGATGTCTTTGGCATTCATCTGTTCGGCCGAATCGCGTACCGCTCTCTTTTCAACCTCAGTAATCCCTGAAGGTATGCAGATGACCATCCGTAAGGAGGGTCTGAAAAAACGCTTTTTGATCGTGGGGATGCTCCTGATAAACTCCCTGATCATTTGTTCTGAGGCCTCGAAGTCTGCAATTACCCCATCTTTGAGAGGACGTATCGTCTTGATGTTCTCATGGGTTTTTCCCTGCATCATGTTGGCCTTCTTTCCGATGGCGATGATCTTCTTGCTGCTCCGATCCATGGCCACGATTGAAGGACTGTCAATGACAACCTTTCCCTTGTGTATGATTAAAGTATTTGCAGTCCCCAAATCGATTGCAATATCTTCGGTCATAAAGTCAAAAAACCCCATAAAAGCTCCCTTGTTAGTTTGTATGCGATGCGAATTTCACAAATGTAATAAAATTAGCCAATTGAAAAAGCTGTGAAACAAATTTGTTTCCATGACTTTTCCATGGTTTCAGCCCGTCGCGAGGGAGCGAATCGGAAAGTTGTTATCAGTGCTTGAAATGCCTTGTTCCGGTGAAGACCATTGACATTCCATGTTCATTGCAATAGTCTATCGAGAGCTGGTCCTTGATCGAGCCTCCTGGCTGAATAACCGCCTTGATTCCAGCATTGTCTGCGATCTCAACACAGTCTGGAAAAGGGAAGAAGGCATCGCTGGCCATAACCGCTCCGTTCAGGTCAAATTTAAAGTGCCCTGCTTTTTCGATGGCCTGGTTCAAAGCGTCCACTCTAGAGGTCTGACCGGTACCACTGGCGCACAATTGCTTGTTCCTCGCCAGCACGATCGTATTTGACTTGGTATGCTTGCAGATCTTGGAAGCAAAAAGCAAGTCTTCCACTTCGGCGTCTGAAGGTTTCAGATTCGTGGCCTGTGTAAGATCCCCCTTTTTGTCTGTTATGCTGTCTTTGTCCTGGTACAAGACCCCGTTCAAAGCCGTTCTGAAATTCGATTCCGGCAACGCGATGTCCTTTTGAACCAGGATGATCCTGTTCTTTTTACCCTTTAAAATCTCAAGGGCACTGTCTTCGTAAGAGGGCGCGATAACAACCTCGCAAAACAGCTTGTGAATTTCCTGGGCAGTAGAGGCGTCTATCGGGCCATTGGCAATGAGTATGCCTCCAAATGCAGATATCGGATCCCCTGCCAGGGCATCCACATAAGCCTGAAGCATCGTGTCTCTTTGAGCCAGACCGCAAGCGTTGTTGTGTTTCAGGATTGCAAATGTCGGTTTTTCGCCTTTGAACTCGTTCATAAGGTTCACAGCGGCATCCACATCGAGCAGATTGTTGTAAGAAAGCTCTTTCCCGTGCAATTTGTCAAAAAGCTCCTCCAGGTTTCCGTAGAAATAGCCTTTTTGGTGTGGGTTTTCTCCATAGCGGAGGATTTTGGCCTGATCGAGGCTCTCCCTGAACTGCAGCTCCCCTGAGTCCCGATTCAGATATTTGAAGATCGCCGTATCGTAATGGCTGGAGACGGAAAAAGCCTTGGCCGCAAACCGTTTTCTGTCGTCGAGGCTCAGCTCTCCCTGTTGTTTTGAAATCAAATCCAGAAATTCGGGGTACTGATCCATGTGCGAGACGCAAACTACGTCTTTGAAATTTTTGGCGGCTGCCCGTATCAGCGAGATTCCGCCAATGTCGATTTTCTCAATGATATCCTGTTCTGAAGCCCCGCTTGACACCGTTTTCTCGAATGGATAAAGATCAACAATCACAATGTCAATCTCTGGAATCTCGTAGGTTTCCAGTTGTTCCAGGTCACCTGAGTTCTCCCGCCTTCCCAAAATGCCTCCAAAGACTTTTGGATGCAGGGTTTTGACTCGCCCACCCAGAATGGAAGGGTAGGAGGTCAGATCCTCAACAGGTACTACG
>JAUIKV010000099.1 GCA_030430615.1 Bacteroidia bacterium | reverse complement strand
TCGGAATCAGACACTCCACAAGCTGACTTCGCATTGCAGGCTTCACAATGCAAATTCCCCTTAAGGGATACCGTGATTGAATTTTTGGAAACTTTCGAAACAACCCCTTCGTGTTTCACAAGGTTTTCATCCAGGTGAGTTGCCTTATTTGTCTCTATTTCTGTCATTAAACTCACACTTCTACAGGACAAAAATAGAACAACCAAGGGCCCTAAACTATGATTTTTGTTGGTTTTGTGGTTTAGGGATTCTCAACCTAGCTTGGTGGCCGTCACTCGAAATATCCGCTTGATTTTAGGAAAGCATCTGGATCCTCCATCATCAAAATATGTTGGAGTGCTAACCTTTTGTCAGTAGCTTCTGTATAATAATGGTCGCATATTTTGTATCCCATGGCATAGCCCATCAATTTCGGATAAGATTCCTGGTCAATTGAAGCCCACAGCCAAAACTTCTTATTTTGGGTATCCAGGTCTTCAAGAAATTGATTCTTGAGGCGGGCTTCGTTTGTGTCCAGATAATTAAGAGCCTTGGTCTGGGTGATTTCGCCAAGCACGAGTGAGGTGATGAATTCAGCTCCGCCTTCCCTGAGGCATAGACCGAGCATATTACCAGATGAAGTGTACAATGATTGGTATTTTTGACCTCCCATGGCCATGGCTTGCTGAAAGTGCGTTAATTCATGAGCAATCAATTTCTGTAGCGTTTCGGTGTCATCGACAACGCGGGTCAGGGTAATTAGTTGACCTGCCAATGAGGCCTGTCCGATACCCCGATTGGCACCAACCAACAAATAGGTCGGGGCGTACATGGCATCAGGCATGACTTTGTGATAGTTATGCATGAGGGCTTTGAACTGCACTTCTACCTTCCCAATATCCTCGAGAAAGCCCGGTATCAGGGCATATCGCTCAGGGTGTGCCACCATGGCTTCCTTTAGCAATTCCGGAGTCAATTGATGCCGCTTGATAAATTCCTTCAGCCCATCCGATCCAGGGTCAAAATAAAGCGTTTGCAGAACCTGAATTGTATCTGCATGGGTTTCAAGTGCCTTGTAAGCTTTCGTGAAATTGACCAGATCGCTGTAAATTAGTTTTGCATCTTCTGGATTCCGAGGATAATTCGGCTGGGCTATTACTGTTTGGTTGAGAAAAAAAATCAGTACTCCAACAAGGTTCAGAATTCTTGTGCTTGAAAAAAAGGATTTCATATTTGAAGGTATTGGTTACTTGCATTGAGACTACTTCGGTCCTGATCTGGTTACACTCGCCTCAAATTCTCGCTTGAATCATAATTAGCCTGAACGTATTAGCATTCATGATAAGTATATTTATCTTTACAGGATCAAATGGCAAACCTGTAAAACAAGCGGGTAGCAAAACAGCGCAAAATGGCATCCGTCTGGCAACTTACCTTGTTGATCTATCCTGGCAAGACCTCTCTTTCCGGGGTCATTCTGGATCGGGGAACTTCTACATCGAAAGCTTCCTCCAGGACGTTGAGCAATGCATTTGCCATTGCCAGCTCCTATTTCCGAAAAACGAGGTCCGGATCCAGTTTGCGCGCTGAATGGGGAGGGTCGAGCTACACGACACAAACAGACCATCGGGGAAGCTTTTACATAGAAACGGAGCTACCCTTGAATCAGGATGATGATCTAAAGCTCTTTGTGGATGATAAACCCCTACCCTTTGATCCGGAAGTCAGGAATATTTATGAAGTGGGGGTCAAAAATGACCTAATTATCTCAGATATTGACGACACCGTTCTCGTTTCTCACACAAACCAACGCTTAAAAAGCGTTATTACAACCGTTTTCAGGACCTACAGCCAAAGGAAGCCCGTGCAATCCACCTCGAAGATATTTGAAGCCGTTGGAAGACAAAGTGATTATTTCTTTGTCTCAAGAAGCGAATACAACCTGTTCCCGTTGCTGTCAAATTTCATGAAACACAATGAGCTTCCAAGAGGCCCATTGTTTCTCACTCCCTTCATTTCTTTCGGAGAACTTATACAGAACAAGAAGGATCCCGAATTCAAGGTCAAAACGATCAATTCACTCCTGGATCATGCCGCACACGAAAACATATATCTGTTCGGAGACGACACGCAGCACGATCTTCATGTTTATGCCGAAGTGGCTAAAATTCATGGGGATCGCATAAAGCGCATTTTCATCCGGCAAACGGAGCCCGGAACCGACAGACGACAATCAAGTGTCTGGGAGGAGCTCAACGAAAATTCCGAAAAGATCAATTATTACAACGAACATTCAGATCTTGATATGATAGTCAGGGCTTTGACTCAATAAAATCTCGAAAGAATGAAACTATTTTTTATAGTGAACCCGATTTCCGGGGGTGTTGACAAAGAGCCTTTTCTCAAGGCAGCAAGGGCGCTCTGCGAAAATTACGGCCTGGAAACCCGGATATTCAAAACAACCGGAAAAGACGATAAGAAGAACGCCCAGGAACAAATCGAAGCATTTCAGCCGGATAAAATCGTTTCAGTGGGCGGGGATGGCACGACGCTATTCACAGCCACTACCCTACTTGACACAAATTATCCAATGGGTATCATACCCTTGGGCTCTGCCAACGGCATGGCAACCGAGCTCTTTGTTGATCCAGTGCCCATCAATGCGCTGAAAGACATCATCATGACTGACATCGTCGGTGATCTTGATTTGTTGCTCATCAACGGAAAGCATTACACCATGCACCTGGGTGATGTGGGAATAAACGCCCAGATCGTCGAATCCTATGAAAAGGATGCGAACCGGGGAATGATTACCTATGCCAAGTACTTTCTCTCGGAATTACAGAAACTCAAGAAGTTCTCAGTAAAAGTGGAAACAGAAGAGGAGAGTTACCAGGATCTGGTGTTGATGACTGCCATCTGCAATGCCAGAAAATACGGAACCGGAGTACCGCTCAATAAAACAGGGAATCCCATGGATGGAAAATTCGAAATTGTATTGCTGGAAAAACTCGACCTGCCCGGTCTGATCAGAGCTGGGCTGGCCGCATTGAATGACCAATTTCTTGACAGCCAGAAGTCAAAGGTGATAACCACGAAAAAGGCACGGATCGAATTTGACGAACCCAGGCTGCTACAGCTTGACGGAGAAGTCATTGAACCACTTCAAGTCATTGATATAGAGCTCCTGGCGGGTGCTGCGCGTTTGCTTACTACAGGAAAAAACAAACATTTATATGAAAGTCAGATTTAGAAATCAGGTTATTATTACACTTGTATTGGTCGGTATTTGCCTTAGCGGATACTCCCAGAATAATGAAACGGGAATGGCATCCTTTTACAGCGACAAATTCGAGGGAAAGAAAACGGCAAGCGGAGAAATCTACAAATCATCGAAAATGACCGCTGCGCATCGTACCCTACCCTTTGGGACAAGGGTGAAAGTAACCAATCTGTCCAACAATAAATCTGTAATTGTAATTGTCAATGACCGGGGGCCTTTTGTGAAGGAAAGAATCATCGATTTGTCAAAGGCAGCAGCCGTCAAACTTGATATTATTGACCAGGGCGTGGCCAAAGTAAAAGTCGAATCAATTTCAAAAACACCAAAATAGTGAAGGAGGGAATAATTAAAGACGCTTACGAACTCATAATTAAGGAAATCCAGACGATCATTTCAATTTCCTATATCGCAGCCGTCGGTATCGGCATGCTTTTCAACTATCAAAAGTTTATTCAATTCGGGATCAACATTTTTGACTATGCGGATGTTTTCGACTTTTTGATTTCCCCATTTTCAGATGTGAAAATATTGTCATTTACAATATTATCGATCCTAATGGCCTTATTGATTGCCTACCTTGACGTCTCGTGGAAAAGGAAATTTCCCGAAGCCTACTCCAGATTCAATCTTGGATGGGATGAAAAATCCTGGTTTACGGCGTTAAGGATAATCTCCACAGGGATTCTAATCATTCTGTACTTGGTAATTGCCTCAGGGATATATGGAAAAATATCCAGGAAAGAAATCTTGAATCAGTCCTTGACCCGGATTCGATTTTCGGACGACGAAATAAAAAGTGGAAAAATGATCGGGAAAACGAATGATGTCATTTTTTTGTTATCCGATGAAAAAGTAGAAGCCATTCCAATTACATCTTTGGTCAAGGAAATCGAAATAAGGCAGTAAATTGCGAATGATTTAAACTTGCAGATCCAACAGGCTTGAATTATGAGGAACCTAATTGTACTAATAACTCTTTTACTGGCGATTTCCCTGGTCAATTGTGCGAAAAAAGAACAAAGTGAGGCCAACGATCCTTCTGCCTCTTCCACCCCTGAAACCTCATCGGGCTCAACCTATAATTTTGAGCAGATTCCTGCTGATCAAAGCGGTTTATCCTTCAACAATGCGCTGGTACACGACCTTACGACCAAATCAAATGTTTTTGACCACGACTATTTCTACAACGGATCGGGAGTCGGCGTTGAAGACATCAACAATGACGGGCTCATGGATGTTTTCTTTACCGGAAACCAGGTGCCGAACAAGCTCTACCTCAACAAAGGAGATCTGATTTTTGAAGATATCTCGGCTTCTGCCAACATCAACCCAACCCATGAAAAATGGTCGAGTGGGGTGACCTTTGCCGACGTGAACAATGACGGGTGGATGGACATCTACGTTGCACAGGGCGGACCCTATGAAAAAGAACAGAGAAAAAATCTCCTCCTGATCAACCAGCAAGACAATACCTTCGTCGAACAGGCTGAGCAATACGGGCTTGACGACCATGGATTGAGCACCCACGCTGCCTTCTTTGACTACGACAACGACGGTGACCTCGACTGTGTCGTGATGAACGAAAACGAGTACTATGGGGTCTATCCTTCAATGTTCTATAAAATACTCAGCGACAAAAAAGAGCTCTGGGAAAATTCGAGTCACCTTTACCGCAACGACAATGGCAAGTTTACCGATGTGACTGAACAAGCCGGCTTGTTGCGACCCTCTTTTGGTCTGGGCCTCTGCATCAGCGACCTCAACAATGACGGTTGGCTCGACATCTACCTTGTGAATGACTATTACCTCCCGGATGTCATGTATGTCAACAACAAAAACGGGACCTTTTCCGATCAGATCAAGAAAACCACAAATCAGATTGCCTTCTCCGGGATGGGCATTGATATTGCGGACATCAACAACGACAATCTCAGGGATATTTTTGTTCTCGACATGGCACCTACGAATCACGTGCAATCGCAAACCCTGATGGCCTCGATCAACATGCCACAGTTTGATCTGTTGGTTAAAAAATACGACTATCAGGCACAATACATGTACAACGTTCTTCAATTGAATGTGGGGAATGACAAGTATCACAACATTGCCCAGATGGCAGAGGTGTCAAGATCAGATTGGAGCTGGGCCGTTCTTGCCCTGGACACGGATCACGACATGGATGAAGACATTTATGTGACCAATGGTTACCGCAGGTACTCTTCTGATTTTGACATCAGGAACAAGGTCACCCAGGCGAAACAAAGGTTCAATGGAAACGTGCCTCTTTCAGTCAAGGAAGAGATCTACAACAGTTTGCCTACCGAGAAACTGGCCAATATCCTCTTTCGAAACCAGGGAGACTTAATCTTTGAAGATGCGACTTCTCTTTCCGGGCTCGGTGCTCCCTCCTTCTCCAACGGTGCCGCCTATTCGGATCTTGACAATGACGGAGACCTCGACATTGTGGTCAACAATATGGATCAGGAGGCTTTTCTCTTCAAGAACACGACTGTAGAAAACCAGGGAGGAAACTACATCAAAATCAAAACCCGAGGCAACCTCTCCGAGGATTTTGCACAAGTGGCCATTTCTGCCGGAGGCAAAAGAAGAAGCAAGGAATCCAAGCGGGTACGTGGCTATTTGTCTGCGGTTGACAAAACCGTTCATTTTGGCCTGGGAACTATCGATAGGGTCGACACGGTATCGGTAACATGGCCCTCCGGAAAATACCAGGAGCTGTACAACATACAAGCAGACACAACGCTCACTTTTTATGAGAAAGACGCAGGCCAGGGTCGTGCGGCTCGCACCTCAAAAGAGTTGTTGACCTTTGAACGTGCGAATAACACCGTGAACTTTGTTCATCACGAGAACGACTATGACGATTTTATGAAAGAGGTGCTTCTGCCCTACAAGCAATCAACACTGGGACCGAGCATTGCACGCGGGGATGCCAATGGCGATGGCAAGGAAGACCTGTACATCGGAGGAGCTCACAAACAGGCAGGGCAATTGTTCCTTCAAGACGCCAGGGGATTCACAAAAAAGAAAAACACGGCCTTTGAAAAGGATGCGGATCACGAAGACATGGAGGCGCTTTTCATCGATATAGACAACGATGGAGACAACGACCTGTATGTCGTCAGTGGCGGCAACGAGTTCATGGAGCGGGCCGAGCAGTACCAGGATAGGATTTATCTCAATGATGGATCAGGTCAGTTCGAGCGCCAGGTCTCCACCGAGATCGATAATTACACCATCAGCGGGAAGAGCGTGACTAAAATTGATTTCGACAAGGACGGAGACACTGACCTCATTGTCGGCAACCGCATCAAGGCCCAAAAATACCCCTTGGATGAGCCCTCCCTCATCTACGAGAATGTCAACGGGACTTTGCAAAATGCAACGGCCCGGGTCGCCCCGGATTTTGAAGATTTCGGGATTGTCAACAAAGTAATCGGCACCGACATCAATAATGACGGCTGGGAAGATTTCATTGCTGTGGGCGAATGGACCCACATTGGCGTATTTCTAAATGAAAATGGCGTGTTCCGGGACATCTCGGCTGAAAGTGATTTGAATAAAGAAAAAGGCTGGTGGTTCAGCGTTACAGAGACCGACGTCAACAAGGATGGCAATAAGGATTATGTTATCGGGAATGTAGGCCTGAACCACAAATACAAACCGAGCCCGGAAAGCCCCCTACGGGTCTACGCCGACGATTTCGATCTGAACGGCACCCTTGACATGGTATTGAGCTACCTCCATGAAGGAAGGTATGTACCGGCCAGGGGAAAAGAAGCCTCAACTCAACAAATGCCCATGTTGGCTAAAAAAGTCACGACTTACAATCAGTTCGCCAATTCTTCAGTTGAAGACCTCTATGGCGAAAGCATTCACATGGCCTATCAGAGAGAGGCGAATCAGTTTAAATCCCTGCTTCTGTTGAATGACGGACAGGGCAAGTTTCGTAAAATTGAGCTTCCAAGCAGGGCACAGTCCATTCCGATCCTCGACGGTGAATCTTACGATATCAACGGCGACGGTTTCTACGATCTAATCCTTGTTGGCAACATCTTTCACACCGAGCCCGACACACCCCGACTGGACAACCCCTTCGGCCTGTTGCTTCTGTCCGATCAGAAAGACGGCTACGAGGTTCTCGGACCGGAAGAGACCGGTTTTTACATTGACGGCGATGCCAAATCCGTTAAGCTGGTGAAGCACGATGCCCGGAAAAAGACTTTCGTTGTCGTTGGGGTCAATGACGGGCCTTTGGAGGTATTCGAGTTGAACTCATCACGGCGTTAAATCTTTCTTTGCTGTGAAAATAAAAAGGAAAAACCCATTACCTGGAAAACCAGAGAATGGGTTTGTGCTCGTTTTTTGAAAATTAATTCCTCCTCAATAGAGACTTAGTCTACAATATTGATCGTTCCAGTCATCGCAGAGTGGATTTCGCAGATATAGTAAAGTACATTTGGCGCATCCATGGGAACTTCGAAAGTAATCATTCCGCTTTCCTCTCCATTGCCGGTTACTCCTTCGTCATATGTATCACCTGTTCCCAGAGTAGCCTCAGTTTTGATTAAAAATGGATGACCGGGTGTATTCATGTTAAATGTGTAGGTTTCTCCTCTTTTCAGCGTCAGATCGGGGTTCGATGCGTTATCGAGATCACCGCCGGTAAAAATATACGCCGAAGAACCACTATTTTCTACGGTGAAAGACTTGCCAGCGTCCGAACCGTCCTCATTGACATTTGAGCCAATATTGCCCTGCGAAACAATCGTTGCTAAATTCTCCATGCTTAGGTGAACATTGATATAACCATTGAAGCCCTCAATGTCTGAATATCCGAAAGCGGTTCCATCGTCAAGAGAAGACACATTGGTCATGCTCATTCCCGAATCTCCATCAACCGGATTAAAAGAAAAGGCTATGCCTCCGCCTGTAGCCGCGTCATTATTGTGAATGTGTGCAGGATGCATGCCTCCCTCGGGGGTATTCATGAGCTCTATGACTGCAAGTGCATTTCCCCCTTTTCTTTCGAAGAAAGTCACCATACCTGAAATTCCCGGAACATCTTTTTCAAACAAATCATACATTTTCGACATACCAGTCAGTTCGTTGCTTCCTATATCTCCCTGGGCAACTATTACACCCAACTCCTCGGCACTAAGATGAACATTGATGTATCCATCGAAATTGAGAATGTCATCATAGGAAAACGGCGCGCCATCATCAAGCTGGGCGACATTCGTTTTACTCATTCCCGTCGTGCCGTCCACCGGGTTGAAACTAAAAGCAATTCCACCACCCTCAACGGCCGAATTCAAATGTATGTGCGCAGGATGAACACCTCCTTCAGGCGTATTCATCAATTCAATCACAGACAACGCTTCTCCATTG
>JAUIKV010000098.1 GCA_030430615.1 Bacteroidia bacterium | reverse complement strand
CTTGATTTTAAAAGACAGCATCCCCCCAAAATCCTTCATCTGACTTCGGGCGATCTCATGATTTGGATGGTCCTCAAAACCTGGCCAGTACACTTTTTCAATTTTCGGATGAGATCTTAGATAATGTGCAATGGCTCTACCGTTCTCACAATGCCTTTGCATCCTCAGATGCAAAGTTTTAATCCCGCGCAAAACCAAAAAACTGTCCATAGGACCGCAAACGGCCCCACTCGCATTTTGAATGAAATAAAGTTTATCCGCAAGATCCTTGTCGTTCAAGACCAGCGCCCCCATCACAACATCTGAGTGCCCGCCCAGGTATTTAGTGGCTGAATGCATCACTATGTCGGCCCCCAATTCTAGCGGTCTTTGCAAATAGGGTGTGGCAAAGGTATTGTCTACAACGAGCAACAGATCATGCTCGCGACTGATTTGCGCGCATCTTCGAATGTCGATCACATTCATCATCGGGTTCGTCGGAGTCTCCACCCAGATCAATTTGGTTTTATCCGTGATGTGATCCGAGATTCGATCTGCCTCTTCCATTCCAATGAACTTGAAGACAATCCCGAACTTCTTGAAGATCGTATTAAAAAGGCGAAAAGTTCCGCCGTAAAGATCATTGGTCGAAATCACCTCGTCACCAGGATTCAACAACTTTATTATTGCATCAATCGAGGACAACCCTGACGCAAAGGCGAGACCAAAGGTTCCTCCTTCAATGCTGGCAAGAGACTTCTCGAGGGCCTGTCGAGTGGGGTTTCCAGTTCTCGAATACTCAAAGCCCTTGTGCTGTCCGGGAGATGACTGGGCGTAAGTAGAGGTCTGATAGATGGGCGGCATGACGGCTCCCGTACTCGGATCGTGCTGCTGACCCCCGTGAATCACCTTAGTATTGAATTCCATAATTTAGATTTTTAGTCTTTTTTAGATGTGACTTTATTCTGTACTAACTTCTTGAGGGACAAGATAACTCCAAGATGAATTCCATCGTGAAATGCACTGAATTTCAGTGCTTCCTCAACCGAGGTAAGTTCGATACCCGTACTTGTCATATACGGTTTATAGTTTCCAAACAAACCCTTCTCATAGTCTTGTCGAGTCCGATCACTTAAACTGACGATATTCTTTTTTACGAATTCTATGTCTTGATCCGAGACTTCTTCTGTGGCCTCCGATCCTTTGCCGTAGCGCTCTACGAATACCTCATCGATGCACAAAGGAAGACCTGAAAGCCTGTAAGTGAGAAGCTGCTGCGTTACCATGAGATGAGCAACATTCCAAAATACCGAATTTCTGTGCGTTTCGGGAATTTTGACTCTTTGTTCATCGGTCAGACTCTCAAGGACCTGAAGTACCGATTTACGCGTAAATACAGCTGTTTCGAATAATTTATCCATGCAAAGAATATTTGTCTAAAAATAGATAACTTTGACTAATCTCTTCCAGACAGATCCGAAATTCATGAAAAAAATTTTCTATTTGAAAACCTGCGATACCTGTAAGCGCATATTGAAGTCTTTCCCTACCGAAGGATTCAGATTCCAGGAGATCAAAACCGAGCCCATCACTGAAGAGCAAGTTGTCGAACTTAAAGAATTGGCAGGTTCGTACGAAGCTTTGTTCAGTCGAAGGGCGAAAAAATACAAGGAAATGGGACTCAAAGATATTTCCCTGAAAGAGTCGGATTACAAGCACTATATTCTCAGTGATTACACTTTTTTACAAAGACCCGTTATAGTGATTGACCAGCAGATTTTTATTGGAAGCGGTAAGAAAAATCTGGAAGCGCTGAATCAATATTTCTCTTCCGACTTGAGCGGCTAAATAAGACTCGTGTGGATATCAAGCCATGAACTTTCGTTCGATCAGGCTGATAAAACGCTCCTCCAAATCCTCTTTCCCCTTCCAATTGTAATTGGTTTTAACCTGGTATTGCACGTAATGCAGTGCCTCATCACGATTTGAACACGCATTGAGTCGGGCCAGCACTTTGTTGAAATCAGACTGGCTGAAATTGAATAACTTATTTACAAATGCTATCCGGTCGTTCAATCCGATCTGAATGCTATTGCTAACAAGCCTGTCGTTCAGGGAAAGCTGTCTTATCTCTTCTTTTCGGGTCTCGAAGAGCTTTTCGGTCTCGTCCAGGGAGACCGTGTCTTTGAATTCCTCCTTCTGACTCATATCCTCCTTGATCTCATTGAAGGTTGGGACAAAAAGATCGGAGAGCGTGGGGTATTCCTGTTCTTCCGCGATTTTCTTCTTTCTAACCTGCTTTCTCGCGACTTTCTCTTTATCCTTTTCTTGCTCCGCCTTTTCAGGGATCACCTCATCCTGTTCCGTGAAAGGTTCGGGAGAATCGATCACCTGTTCGGGCTTTTCTGAGGCAGGTGTCTCCAAGTCTGTTTTCTCCAGGGATGATTCAAGCGGTTCTACAGGAAATTCTTCTTGAGACTCTAGGATACTCAGACGAATCAAATCCTCATAGATGCCCATATGCTCAGACTTCAATGAGTCCATATCAGAAGCCCCCTCATTATCGAGAATACGTTCTGAGAGTCGCTTCAATTTTTCCGCTATGTCTTTCCTGTTCGTGTTCATAAATCAACTCCTGTTCCACCCTGCTTAAAATACAAATTTAACTTTTTCAAAAGAATAATCCTCCTCAGATTTTCATTACTTTTGTTTTTGAGCCAGTCAACGGTAGCAACACAAAAGCAACCTTTTTCAAGGGTCTCGAATCGTATAAAAATTAAGTTAATTAGCAGGGATCATGTTCTTAGAAAACACATTCAATCAGGAGGAGAAATTCGGATGGATTGAAGTCATTTGCGGATCCATGTTCTCGGGCAAGACAGAAGAGTTGATTCGCAGGCTCAGGAGAGCGCAGTTTGCCAAGCAAAAAGTAGAGATTTTCAAACCTGTTGTGGATACGAGATATTCCGATGAGCTGGTCGTTTCCCACGACGAGAACGAGATTCTATGCACCCCGGTTCCTTCTTCAGCCAACATACGCTTGCTGGCCAATGGGATTGATGTCGTCGGCATTGATGAGGCGCAGTTTTTTGATGAGGAAATCGTTCATGTTTGCAACGACCTGGCCAATAAAGGCGTACGGGTTATTGTAGCCGGGCTCGACATGGATTTCAAAGGTCAGCCCTTCGGTCCGATGCCAGCCCTGATGGCGACCGCAGAATACGTGACAAAAGTCCACGCCGTTTGCACCAAAACAGGAAATCTCGCGCATTTCAGCCACAGAACCATCCCGGATGAGAGACTCGTTCTTCTGGGTGAGGTGAGTGAGTACGAACCTCTGAGCCGGGCGGCATACTTCAAGGAGATGCAGAAAGACAAGGAAGCAAAAATTCAGAGAGAAGAGAGAAGCCGGAAGGAGAAAAAAGAGAAGGAACAGAAAATCACGGATACTCCCAATGAGTCATAGTCCTACTGTTTTGGAAATCAGCCTGAGCGCTGTAGAACACAACTTCAACTATTTCAAGTCGATAATTTCCGGGGATACAAAGATGCTTGCTGTGGTCAAGGCTTCAGGATATGGTAGTGACTCTGTCGCCGTGGCAAAGCTACTCGAGGAAAAAGGGATCGATTACTTTGCTGTCGCATATGCAGATGAGGGAATCACACTGAGAAATGAGGGAATTGCAACACCCATCCTCGTTTTGCACCCTCAATTCCAGAACCTGCAACTCATGAGTTCCTACTCCTTGGAACCCAACCTCTACAGTGAGAAGCTGCTCTGCGAGTTTGTTCGAATTTCCAAACTACAAGGTCTGGATTCTTACCCGGTCCATTTGAAGTTCAATACAGGACTCAATCGCCTGGGTTTTCGAGCAGAAAGTCTGGAAAAGGTTTACTCCCTTCTGAGAAATGAGAAATCTCTTCGCGTCAAATCCATATTCTCTCACATGGTAGCTTCTGAAGATGAGGAATCGAGAGAGTTCTCTATGAAGCAGATCAGCGAATTTGACGCCATTGCCAGAGAATTTGAAAATCTCTGGGGATACAGGCCAATTCGGCACATGACCAATACCTCGGGGGTCCTGAATTACCCGGAGGCTCATTTTGACATGGTTCGAGTGGGATTGGGGCTCTATGGCTTTGCCAATGACGTCTCCCAGGATTCTAAGCTACATAATGTGCTGACCCTCAAAAGTGTGATTTCGCAAATTCATGAGGTTCAGTCAGGTGAAACCGTGGGATATAATATGGGCTATACCGCAGATGCGCCTCTTCGAACCGCCACCATTCCAATCGGACATGCCGATGGAATTTTTCGATCGCTTGGCCAGGGTAAAATATCTGTAAAGATCAATGGCAAAAAGGCTCCGGTGATTGGAAATATCTGTATGGACATGATCATGGCAGATGTGACTGCCATAGATTGTATGGAAGGTGACGAGGTGATCCTTTTCGACTGTCGGGAAGACATCTCGCGGATGGCGCACGAGGCTCATACGATCAGCTACGAAATTCTGACAGCACTTGGACCTCGCATAAGAAGGAAAATCCTATAGTTTTTATTACTTTTAACCCAACTAATCAAATTGATTCGAATATGTTAAAAGAATTTAAAGAGTTTGCGCTCAAGGGAAACTTGCTTGATATAGCGGTAGGTTTCGTGATGGGGGCGGCATTCAAGAGTGTTGTCACGTCATTTACAGGAGGTATCGTATCACCCCTGATCGGTCTGGTTTTAAAAACTGATTTCAAGGAAATGAAATGGGTCGTACAACAAGGCATTGCCAATGCAGAAGGCGTTGTCGAAGGTGAAATCGCCATTCTCTACGGTGACTTCCTTACGAACGTGATTGACTTCATTATCGTTGCTTTTGTGATGTTCCTAATCGTTAAGGCCGTCAACAAGTTCAAGAAAAAAGAGGAAGAAGCCGCACCTGCACCCAGCGGACCCAGCCAGGAAGAACTGCTTACAGAGATCAGGGATCTGCTCTCTAAAAAGTAGACTTTTCAAACAGAGATTTACAAGTGGATCTGAGCTACGCCGGATCCACTTTTTTTATGGAATCGATTTCAACTCGTCTGCTATTTTGCGATCGTTGGACAATCGGGGAAGCTTGTTCTGCCCTCCCAGTTTTCCCACTGACCTCATATACTGATCGAATCCATTCTTCACGACTCTTGTTATTACGAGCCTTCTCAGGATTTTTCCCTGTATTAGATCGTAGTAATAGCTGTTCTGCTTTTGCATTTCCCGGTCAATTCGGTTTGCAAAATCATCCATGTCATCAGGTTCCTTATCAAATTCAATGAACCATTCGTGATAAGGAAGTTCCTCATTCCTCGGGTTGACCTCGGGTGCCACGGTAAATTCCTTTACCTTGGCCTCGGTGCCTTTCATCGCCAGTTGCAAGGCCTGCTCGACCTCCTTTCCGATAACATGCTCCCCAAAGGCCGAAATGAAATGTTTGATTCTTCCGGTCACAATCACGCGATACGGATCGAGACTCGTGAATGCTACCGTATCTCCAATGTTATAAGCCCAGAGGCCCGCGTTGGTCGATATGATCAATACGTAATTCACTCCGAGCTCGACATCTTTCAATTGGAGTCGCTCCGGATTCTCCTCAAAGAACTTATCCGCTTCGATGAACTCGTAAAAGATTCCGCTGTTGAGCAGCAAAAGCATGCCCGGGGAACCCTCGTCCAATCCGATGTGGCGATCCTGGTAGGCAAAAAACCCTTCGGATGCCGGAAACAACTCTATGGAATCAACCTTTCGCCCGATCAGGTCCTCCATATTCTGCCTGTAAGGTTCGTAGTTCACGCCCCCGTAAACGAAAAGGTTGAAATTTGGGAAAATATCGCCCACTTTCTTTCCTTCACGATTGATCAGCCTCTCAAAATACATCTGCACCCAGGAGGGAATGCCGCTGATCAGGCGCATGTCTTGGTTCACGGTCTCCTCGACAATTTGGTCTACCTTGGTCTCCCAGTCGTCAATGCAGTTCGTTTCCCAGGAGGGCAGCCGGTTCGACTGCAGATACTTCGGAACATAATGAGCCACAATCCCTGAGAGCCTGCCTGTTTTGACACCATTCGTCTCTTCGATCTCGGGCGAACCCTGCAAAAAGATCATTTTGCCCCCTACAAATCCTGCATTGCCGGTTTCGGCGATATACAAAAGCAGAGCCTCCTTGGCCGCTTCGATGTGATAGGGCATGGATTCCCTGGAGATCGGAATGTATTTGGCCCCCGAAGTAGTACCTGAGGTTTTTGCAAAGTACAGAGGTTTTCCTTTCCAAAGGACATCATTCTCGCCCTTGCGGATCCTATCCACATAATCCTTCAATCCCTCATAGTCCCTGACGGGTACACGTGAAACATAGTCCTGGTAGGTTGAAATATTGGCGAAGTCGTGGTCCTTGCCAAAAGCGGTTTTGCCAGCTCCTTCAATCAGGCTCCTGAATACTGCTTCCTGGGTTTCATGGGGTCTGGAAGCCCATTTATAAACCTTGCGAGCAATTCTTTTGGCATAAATTCGGGCAAAAAACGATTTGATCACGGTTCTCAATTGAAATTGATGTAATTGGCAGGATTGACCGGATACCCTTCATTCCAAAGTTCAAAGTGAAGGTGTGAGGCCGTTGAGAGATTTCCAGTTGAGCCTGCACTGGCAATAACTTCACCTGATTTCACAAGATCCCCCTGCTCCTTAAAAATCGTTGAATTGTGCTTATATACAGATATGAAACCCTGGTTGTGCTCGATCACGATGACGTAACCCGTATCCGCGGTAAAGCCCCTGAAAATTACCGTGCCATCAGCCACAGCCTTGACAGGTGTGTCCTTTTCAACGGCAATGTCAATGGCAAAGTGCTTATCCCGGTCATTGTAATTTTCGGTCACCTCGCCTTTGATCGGAGCGGTGAAAACAATGTCCGTGTTTCGGGTCGCTTCTTCAAACACGCTGTACCGGTCTTGCTGCTCCACTTCAGCCCGGAATGCAGAATCTACCGGGGATGGCGCAAAATCGATCTCTTCGATCTTGAATTGATTGAGCACAGAATCCTTGTTGAAGGAAACCCTTTTAATCTCTCCTTTGAGGACCTGCTGAATATTCTCTATATAGAGGTCGTTGACCGACAGCACCTGGTTGAGGGAATCTACTTTGTACACCAGTTCACTGGCTTCCTTTTTCAATTCTGTCGACGAGTATCCCTGGATATACTCCTTCAGGGGCGTGAAAACAATAAAGAGAATCGTCAGGGTAATGAGAAGAACGGAGAAGATTCCGCCAAGCACAAATGCATTCAGTCGATTGAGCTTGAAAGAAAACCGCTCTTCAAAGGTATCCTCATTCAAAACCACGAAGCGGTATTTGAAGGTCAGTTTCTCTTTCAGTTTGCTTGTTTTCTTCCGTTCCATAAAGAAAGTATTCCGAACAAATATACGGACCCTATTTGTAAAAGTTCATTTCATCCATGTACTTCCAGGCTTTGTATGGCATTAGTGCCCTTATGTCCTTGCGGTCCTTGACTGCCTTTCTAATGAATGTCGAAGAAATTTCAACAATTGGCGCATCGATCATATGCACCTTCTCATGATCCAAAAGTTCCGGTTGGGCCCTGTTCTCGCTTACCCGCGGATACACGTAGATCTCATAATCTCTAAGAATGACCTCACTGTTTTTCCACTTCGGAAAGGTCTTCAGGTTGTCGAGGCCCATGATGAGGCTGAAATGATGCTCGGGATGCTTTTCAGCCAGGTGAACCAGGGTGTTGATGGTATAACTTGGCTGAGGAAGTCCGAACTCGATGTTGGACGGTTTCAGCTTTTCGTAGTCGTCAGTTGTCTCTGAGACCAATCGAAACCTGTGGTGATCGGCAAGCAGGCTGCTTTTTACTTTGAAAGGATTGTGAGGGGTCACCACGAACCAAACCTCCTCAAGGTCAGTGAACTCGGCCATGTGATTGGCAATAATCAAATGCCCTACATGAATCGGGTTAAACGTTCCAAAAAACAATCCTATTTTCATTCCTCAGCCATCTTTAAGAGCCAAAAGTTTGTTTTAGACTTACTGCTGTTGGAGTCTATTCCTGTGTAAATTTCCTCACCAGCTCCACCGCTTCTGCCATTGCTTTCTCGAGATCATCATTGACAAGGATGACATCAAAGCGGGGGGCAAACTCCATTTCTTTTTCAGCCTTCGCTACCCTTTCCTTTATTTTCTCTTCCGAATCGGTCTTTCTGGCCCTCAAACGTCTCTCCATCTCCTCGATTGACGGGGTCTTCACAAAGACGGCCAGTGTTCGCTCGGGAAACTTCTCCTTTACGCGCAGGCCACCCACAACATCTATGTCAAAAACAGCGTGCTTTCCTTCTTTCCAGATGCGCTCCACTTCTGATTTGAGTGTCCCGTAATAATTATTTGCATAGACCTCTTCCCATTCTACAAATTCGTCTTTCTCTATGTGGTCTCTGAACTCTTCAGGACTTAAAAAGTAGTAGTCCTTGCCGTGTTCCTCTTTTCCCCTTCTTGCCCTTGACGTAGCTGAAATTGAAAAGTCCAGATTGAGTCCGTCCTTATCCAGGAGATGTCTTACAATTGTTGTTTTACCCGATCCCGAAGGGGCTGAAAAGACAATGAGTTTTCCCTGTTCAGAATCCAGCATCACAGCACGTTTAAAAGTTGTTCTTTGATTTTTTCCAAT
>JAUIKV010000097.1 GCA_030430615.1 Bacteroidia bacterium | reverse complement strand
TTACAGGGACAAGAAAACCTTCAACCTTCACGCCATCGTTTTTTCTGACAAGAGCTTTGAAGTTGTCATCCGGGACATCACAAAACTGGAAAGACAGAAGATCATAAAGGAGCAGATCACGAGCAACATTGCGCATGAATTGAAAACGCCGATCACCATAATTCTGGGCTACCTCGAACTGCTCCATAACAACGATATCAGCAAGGAAGACGCCAAGAAGTATATAAGCAATGCGTATGCGCAGTCAGAAAGGCTTTCCGATCTCATCGAGGATATCTCACTTCTCCAAAAGATGTCTGAAGCCAAGGAGAGATTCAGCTTTGAGAAAGTCAATCTCAACGATTTGATCTATGAAGTCAAAGACTCCCTGACCCTTAATTTGCAGGCGAAGAATTGTGATGTTAAAATAAGACTGCCCAAGCCCATCATTTTGAATGCCAATCGCTCGCTTCTGTTTTCGGTGTTCTACAACCTTTTTGACAATGCCATCAAATACGGAGGTGAAAACATTGAGATCTCGGTCAACAACTACCTGGAAGACTCCAATTACTACTATTTCTCCTTTTCCAATACCGGGGCAACGATTGAAAAGAAACATTTTCTTAGGATATTCGAGCGATTTTACCGGGTAGATGACGACCGTTCAAGGGGAAAAGGAGGAACCGGTCTGGGCCTGGCGATCGTTAAAAATGCCGTCCATTTTCACGGAGGAGAGATCACCGCAGGTAATCATAAGAATGGGGGTGTGGAGTTCCTCTTTACCCTGTCGAAATCACTCTAGACAGTTCATCAGGCTCTTGCCGTTTTTCTTATCTTTACCTAAAAAGAAGACATGGGCATCAACAAGTTTTCATTGCGCACGCGGATTTTCATCGCGATGATATTTCTTGTCGTTCTGGCTTCTGTCCTGATCGCTGCCATTACTATTTACCAGTACAACGAACAGGCCGACGATTATCACAACGAGCGCCTGGAAAGAAAAGAGGAGGCCATAAAATCCGCGATCACCTATGAGTTGAACCGGGATACGATCAACTATTTGGAAACCCTCATTCTTCCGAGTCTGCTGGACAAGAAGCTCAATGAGATTTCTGACATCCACAATTTGGACATAAACATCTATAATCTTACAGGGTCCTTGTTGCGTAGCTCTTTTTTCGAGGCCGAGACGGACACGATAGATGCCAGCCTTTCCAAGGACATCCTGGATCAGATATTCGGGAGCGAGAAACATAGAGTGGTTCTAACCAAGAAGGGCCCCGATGGAAGAAAGTTTAAGTCTTCCTATTCGTTTCTTATCGGCTCGAGGCAGCAACCCATAGGCATACTGGGTGTTCCCTATCTGCAGGACAACACTTTTCAGGATGAAGAGCTGAAGGAATTTCTCTCAAGATTATCCCTTGTTTACCTGCTGATTCTCATCATTGCGATCCTGATGGCCTACTTTCTCTCAAAGTACATCACGAAATCACTCGAATATGTGAGTCGTCGCATACGACAGACAACTGTGGAGCGAACCAATGAAAAGATCGTCATGGATGATGCCAGCCAGGAGATCAATAACCTTGTGGACTCCTACAACAGCATGATTGACCAGATCGAGGAATCGGCTATAAAACTGGCCAGGAGCGAAAGGAAGCAAGCCTGGCGTGAGATGGCGAAACAAGTGGCACATGAGATTAAAAATCCACTAACCCCAATGCGCTTGAGCGTGCAGAGCTTGTCGCACAACTTTGACCCCAAAGATCCGGATATCAAAGAGAAGATGACAGAGTTCAGCGAATCCATGATCCAGCAGATCGACACGATGAGCTCCATTGCCTCGGCCTTCTCAAACTTTGCCCAGATGCCCCAGGCTGTATGGGAAGATCTCAACCTGGTTGAAGAGATGAAGAAGGCACTCGATATCTTTCACGAGACTTACATCAGTTACGAACCGGAGAAGGAGGTCATCATGGTCAAGCTGGACAAGATTCATCTCACCCGTATAGTCACCAATTTGATCACCAACTCCATACATGCACTGAAGAATACACCGGACCCTTCCATAGAGGTGAGATTGAAGGAATTTGAGGATCATGTTTTGATCGAGGTGGAGGACAACGGGGATGGAATTCGCAAAGAGGATGCCGAAATGGTCTTTGAACCGAAGTTCACTACCAAATCCAGTGGCATGGGATTGGGACTCCCCATGGTACGAAATATCCTCGAGGCCTACGGCGGTGGCATATCCTTTGTGTCGGAGGAGGGAAAAACTGTATTTTCGGTGGTTTTACCCAAACATAAGGCATCCGAGAATAACTCTGCTTTTTAGTAACCGGATAGAGAATAGCAATAGAAAGAACACAAGCCTTATATAATAAAACAGAAAGAGAAGGATCATTTTTATCAATTAGATTACAATTATGGCATATCAGAATATCATCGTAGAAACAGAAAATCGCATAGGCATCATCGAGATCAACCGACCCAAGAAGCTAAACGCTCTGAATCAGGATACGATCTCCGAGCTTCACCAGGCATTTGATCAACTGGACAAGGACCCTGAGACCCGGGCCATTATTATAACCGGAAGCGGTGAAAAGGCGTTTGTAGCAGGTGCAGATATTTCGGAGTTCGCCGATTTCGGAACCGATCAGGGAAGAGAGCTTTCCCTTGAGGGGCAGAATAAGCTCTTCGACTTTGTAGAGAATTTAAGCACACCTGTGATCGCTGCAGTTAACGGGTTCGCCCTGGGAGGAGGTCTTGAGTTGGCTATGGCCTGTCATATCCGTGTTGCCAGTAACAACGCGCGAATGGGGCTCCCCGAAGTATCCCTGGGCCTGATACCGGGCTATGGCGGAACCCAGCGTCTTCCCCAGCTCGTTGGAAAAGGGAAGGCCTTTGAGATGATCATGACCGCAGGCATGATTCGTTCTGAGGAGGCTTTGAAATTAGGGCTCGTAAATCACCTGACTGAACCTGACGACCTGATTGAATTCAGTTATCAGCTCGCCGAGAAGATCCTGGCAAATTCCTCCCAGGCGATCAAGGCGGCTATTGGCGCGGTCAATGCCGGGTTTAAAGAGGGAACCGACGGGTTCAAGAAAGAGATTGAGCTTTTTGGCAAATGTTTCGGAACCGAAGATTTTGAAGAAGGCACCACCGCCTTTCTTGAAAAACGAAAGCCAAACTTTTAGAAGGTCACCGCCCTTCCCATTCCCGGTAAAAGTGATCCAGGAAAGATTCCATCAGTGCGTGCCGCTCCTCGGCCATCTCACGGCCGGTTTGGGTGTTCATTTTCTCCTTTAGCAAAAGAAGCTTCTCGTAGAAATGGTTGATGGTCGGAGCCTTGCTTTTCTTGTAATTCTCTTTGCTCTGGTTTTCCAAGGGTTTGATCAAAGGATCATATAGAGCCCGGTTCTTATATCCCCCGTAGTGAAAGGCGCGGGCTATTCCAATGGCTCCTATGGCGTCGAGACGATCGGCATCTTTCAGAACTCTCAACTCAATCGAGTCAAACCCTTTCTCCAGGGCCGGATCGAGTTCATTCTTGAAGGAAATGTGCCTTACAATGCTTACCACGTGATCAATCACATCATCAGGTAGTCCGAGGTCCTTTAAAAACTGCATGGATCTCTCCGGGCCCAGCTCCTCATTTCCGTCGTGGAATTTGGAGTCAGCTATATCGTGCAACAATGCGGCCAGTTCGACGATGAATGGGTCCGCTTTTTCACGCGCTGCTATGGTTCGTGCATTTCGAACAACCCGTTCAATGTGCGACCAGTCATGACCGGCTTCTGATCCGTTCAGGGTGTCTTTGACAAATGCCTCGGTCTTGCTGATGATATCCTGCCTGTTCATAAAACAAAAAAAACCTCCCTGGGAGGAGGTTTTGTACTTTTAGCAATATTCCGCGTAAGCACCGATCAGGTTTTCGGCGATCATCTGGGCCGATCTTCCTTCGATGTGATGCCTCTCCAGCATGTGGACGAGTTGACCGTCCTTGAAAAGAGCTATTGACGGAGAAGATGGTGGAAAAGGGACCATCATTTCGCGCGCTTTCGAAGTAGACTCCTGGTCGACTCCGGCGAACACCGTTGTCAGGTGATCCGGCTTCTTGTCCAGTTGCAGGGAAGCAATCGTTCCGGGCCGTGCGGTTCCGGCAGCACATCCGCAAACCGAGTTTACCATCACGAGAGTGGTTCCCTCTTTTGCCAGTGCCTCTTCTACATCCTGGGCTGAGAACAATTCCTCGAACCCTGCGTCCACGAGCTCCTGGCGCATTGGTTTTACTAATTCTGGTGGGTACATATCCTTAATTTTTTTAGTTATCAAATCAGATGCAAAGATACGGAAAGGAACGTATATTTGCTGTTCAAAGAATTTTCGATGGCGAATTTTTCGAAATGGCTTGGAGCCGGTTTGGGCTGGACTTTTGCAGGACCCATAGGAGGCATACTCGGATTTGTGCTGGGAAGTTTTGTGGATGAGTTTTCGGCAACTGAGCTAAAAGACTTTCAAAGAGACATTTATTCAGGTTCGAGGACCCAATCCGGTGATTTTGAGATCAGCCTTCTGGTGCTGGCCGCGGTCGTGATCAAGGCGGACGGTCAGGTGAACAGAACGGAACTCGACTTCGTGCGCTCCTCTTTCCGAAGCATGTACGGAGAGGAGAGAGCGAACAGGGCCTTCAAGCTCTTCAAGGGCTTCATGGAAAACAAGAAGATCTCCACCAGACAGGTGTGCTTTCAGATCAATCAGCACATGAATCACCCGGCGAGGCTGCAGCTCCTGCATTTCCTGTTCGGAGTGGCCAAATCCGATGGCGTGGTCTCCGAAAAGGAACTTCACAAGATCGCGACGATCGCGGGCTACCTCAACATCAACATTCGGGACTTCAACTCGATCAAGGCGATGTTCTACAACGATGTAGACAGCTCTTACAAGATCCTGGAAATTGAGAAATCAGCCAGTGATTCAGAAGTCAAAGCCGCTTACCGCAAAATGGTCAAGAAATATCATCCCGACAAATTAAGAGGGCTGGGTGAGGAACACATCAAAGGAGCCGAAGACAAGTTCCGCCAGGTTCAGCAAGCCTACGAGCACATTCAAAAGGAGAGGGGTCTCTAACTGTCTTCCTGTTTTTCGAACCAGGGTTTCACGATATTACTGTAAATACTCCAGGGCTCTCGTTCCGGTTGATGAGGCTTACCCAGTATCCATTGATCGTAAATCCTGTCGAAGGTTCCGTCCTGCTGCCTGAAATCAATCCATCGGTTCACGTATATTCTCCAGGCGTCGTCCCTTGCCAGCGGAAAGACCAGGGAATTGTTCACGTGATACGGAAGCGGATTCCGAACTTTGTAGCCCGGATTCTTGATCGTCAGGTATGAGGCTCTTTCGGCGCTGGTCAAATGGGCCTGGATTCGAATCGTATCGATCTTTAGGCTGTCGGGGGTGAAGCTGTCAATGACTACACGACCATTTTTTTCGATGTCAAAAAACTCCGGAACTTCCTGGAGAGGGAATGCCCCTCCCTGAGGGAAATAGGATAGAAAATCGCCTGCAATCTCTTTCCGCTCCAGATAGCTGATGGTAAAAGTATCAAGAGCAGCCGTGGTCTTGTAGTCGTCGAAGAGTTTGTTTTCCTGTCGGGTCAGAAGAGCCAGGGACACGTTCATGTAAGGCTTGGAAAGTTGCATTTTTTCGGCGTATTGCCCGCTCAGAAACACATCCGAGACGAAGATGTCAAAATGGTCCTTGTTGAGATGATCAATCAGATCACCTGGAGGAACAGGCACGAATTCCACGTCCACTTCGAGATCCGTGGCCAATTGATGGGCCAGGTCTATCCCGTAGCCAACCAGAATGCTATCGCTGTTGAAATAAGTAAAGGGCCCGGATTTGACGTAGAAGCCGACCCGGATCTGGGACCTCCTTTTAATGCGACTCAAGGTGTTTTCTCCGCGCCATTTGGGGTTGGGATTTCTTTTTGAGCTTTCCAAGATGACAAATTCACGTTGAGGACTTATGATCTCAAAGCTCTCAGCAACCTCCAGATTGCTTGGAATTCGTTTCATGCTCTGGGACAGAAGCTGTCTCATTCCCAGGACTGACAACGCTGTCACTATGAGCAATATAACCAGTGACTTTGAGAATTTTCCTTTTTTGAAACGCAGGTATCCTCCCATGGCAGAAATCGTGAGAAGAGTAAGAGCGATCAGGTGAAAAGCCCCTAAAACAACCCGAATGCGGTCTGTCAGAACAGTAGATACAACAAACAGTTGAAAGGTCTCCTTAGGAATCTTAAGTAGTTCCAGGCTAAAAGGCAGTCCGGTTATGGGGGCTACAAAGCTGGACAGCAGCGTTGAACTGAGAAAAACAGGATAGTCACCAGGCAGAAGCGCTTTCCCTGTATACCAGGCAGCAAAGGGAACGAAAATGAAGATCATGAATGTTCCCAGATTTGGAAAAGGATAGGCCAGGGGCATGATGATGTCGACTTCGTCTTCACCTTTCTTCGTAGCGTTGGAATCGGAACGAATGATCTCTTTTATGTTTTCGATCAGCTGTGGATAAACCACGATGATTTTACCTGTGGCAAAGATTGTGATGAGGGTTGAACGAGTGAGTTTGAACACTGTTCTCGACGAATACGGGGTGAAGATTGATATAAGAAAGGGAAGAACCAGGAAGGTCATCAGGATCACAGCCAGCAGGTAGACCAACAGGTAGCCCTGCAAACGACTCAGATCAGCCCAGCTGAGGGTGCTGACCACCCCGGCGGCGATGCAGAAAACACCATAGGGAGTGATTTTCACGATCATCTTATTGACCTGATTCAGGCCGTCTGTCAGAATGTCCAGGGGTTTGAGCAAAGTTTCCTTGTTCGGAAGGTTCATGACCCCGAGCCCAATGAATATGCTGAACAGCACCACTGCGGGCACCACATTGTCGCTTAGCGACTCAAATACGTTTGCAGGAATGTAGAGTTTGACAATATCGAAGACCTCCGGAGGCTGAACGAAATCCGGGCTGTAGAAGCTACCCCCCGCTCGAATCGGAAAACTCAGTGGCAAAATGATCAGATAGATCAACCCGATGCCCAATAGAAGGGCGAGAAAGGTAGTTCCATAGCGAATCAGCTTGCGTCCGGTATCCAGGGACAGTCGCCCGATGTTTACGATCAGTGAAAACATGATATAGGGCAAGACAGTCATCTGCAGCAGACCTATGAAAATGTCACCGGGAATGCTCAGCCAGGCAACTTCCTCCCCAAAAAAAAGTCCAAAAGCAATACCGGAAAACACGCCAAGCAATACTTTGCCTGACAACGAGATGTTTTTCAAAGCAAACGAATTTTTACCAAGTCTTGGCTAAATTTAGGAATTTTTAATTAGGCTATCAGAAGTTTTCAATCAAGTATCAAGTTAGCAGGTGCTTGAGTGCGATTGTCAGTAAGTATTTTTATGCTTGATCTCGATGAATATCGAGTATATTTGCACCATGCTAGAGAATAAGAACGAATCTCGAACTTCGCTGTCTGAATTGGGCGAGTTCAAATTGATCGAACACCTGACAAAGGGAGCAGGAATTCATCACGAAACCACTATCAGGGGAGTGGGTGATGATTGCGCTGTCATTGGAGGCTGCCCGCATTTGAAAGTGGTCACCACCGATCTTTTGGTAGAGGGAATACACTTTGACCTGTCTTACATGCCGCTGAAGCACCTCGGGTACAAGGCCGTCATGGTCAATCTTTCAGATGTGTACGCTATGAACGCGGATGCCAAACAGATCACGGTTTCGATCGCTGTATCCAACCGTTTTACACTGGAGGCCCTTGAGGAGCTCTACGCAGGCATACACCTGGCCTGTGAAACCTATAAGGTCGATCTGGTAGGTGGAGACACGACTTCTTCGAACAAGGGGTTGTTGATCAGCATTACGGCCCTGGGTGAGGTTGCCCCTGAGAAATGCGTTTACAGGAGCGGGGCCAAACCCAATGATTTGCTGGTTGTCACAGGGGATGTCGGCGCTGCCTATCTCGGACTTCAAGTGCTTGAAAGAGAGCGCCAGGTCTTTGAGGTTAACCCAAATGCTCAACATGAATTGGACAAATACACCTACCTGGTGGAAAGACAGCTCAAACCTGAGGCGAGAAAAGATGTCGTTCGCCTTTTTGGGGATCTCGAGCTTATACCTACTTCTATGATCGACATTTCAGATGGTCTTTCCTCTGAAGTTTTGCATCTGTGCAAGGAATCGAATGTAGGATGCAGTATCTACGAGAACAAAATACCACTGGATCAGCAAGTGATCTCCACCTGTGAGGAATTCAATCTGGACAGCACCACCATTGCGCTAAGCGGCGGGGAGGATTACGAATTGCTGTTCACAATTAACCAGGACGACTACGACAAGGTCAAGGGAAACCCCAATTTCACGGTCATAGGTCACATGACTGAGAAGGAGGAAGGCGTTCACCTTATCACAAGAGCCGGTGAAAAAGTAGAAATGATCGCTCAGGGCTGGAATTCCCTGAAGGAATAAAGCAGATCACCCTTTTATCAGCTGATCACTCCTGTGCAGCGGGAGCAGCCGTTCTCCCGTCATAGTTCATTCCGGTCCGTACATTGCTGTTGGCATTGAGCCTTGAATTCCCGTCAGGAAATATTGTCAGCGTAAAGTCGATGACCTCCCTCTTGGCTTTGCAACGGAAAGTAACAGT
>JAUIKV010000316.1 GCA_030430615.1 Bacteroidia bacterium | reverse complement strand
CATCCAGATCCCAAAAGGAAAAAGAACGGCTCCTGATTTACTCCCTAACGGTATTCGAGAAATTCATAATATTACACTATGGAAAACTATCCCACTTTCAGGCTGGACGGAAAAGTAGCACTTGTAACGGGTGCCGCTCGTGGATTGGGCAGGGCCTGTGCGCTGGCACTGGCTGATGCAGGAGCTGATGTGGCACTCGGGCTTCGCGATGCCAGCACTGCGCCTGACCTGATTCAAGACATTGAGTCGATGGGTCGGCGTGCCCTTTCGCTTCAGATGGACGTATCGAGCATGGAACAGATCAAAAGTGCGGTTGAAAAAGCCGTTGAACATTTTGGCCGTATTGACATCCTTGTCAACAATGTGGGTGTTGCACCTGCGAATCCGGCAGAAAAGGTGACGGAGGAAGATTACGACACCACTATGGATCTCAATGTCAAGGCCTCTTTCTTCACCGCCCAGGCCGTTGGGAAACATATGATCAGTCAGGGTGGAGGGCGCATTATAAACATGAGCTCCCAGGCAGGGTTCATTGCGCTTCAGGACGAAGCGATTTATTGCACGTCAAAGGCAGCGATCAATCACCTGACCCGAAATCTGGCCTCAGAATGGGCAAAATTCAATATCACGGTCAATGCAGTGGCTCCTACCTTTATTGAGACTCCGGGCACCGAACCCTGGTTGAATGATCCGGACTTCCGGCAAAGTGTAATCGATCGAATCCCATTGGGTCGGATCGGCAAGCCTGCTGAGGTAGCTGGACCGGTTGTTTTCCTTGCCTCTGACGCAGCTTCCCTGATCACGGGTTCGGTACTCCTGATTGACGGAGGCTGGACGGCAAGATAAACCGAAAGAAAAGCTGTTAGCAAATAAGATGTCAGATTCGAAAAATCAAATGAAGATAATCGTCCGGGAAGTTAAAGGCAAGGGGGATGTCAAACAGGTGAAGGAACTTGCAGATGAGATTTGGACCCAGCATTACACTCCGATTATTGGTAGTGACCAGGTTCGCTATATGCTTGAGAATTTTCAGTCTTTTGAAGCGATTGTCAAGCAGATATCAGAGGGAATGAACTATTTTCTAATGGATTTTCAAGGAGAACCTGTGGGATACATGGCCAGCAAAACAGACGATGGGGAATTATTTCTCAGCAAGATCTATGTGCTTTCCGAAATGAGAGGGAAAGGAATCGGGGGTTACGCAATGAATTTCCTGGCGACAATGGCCCGCGAGAAGGGCTGTCGCTATTTGACTCTGACGGTGAACAAGAACAATACCGATTCGATTCGGGCCTATCAAAAGTTGGGTTTTGTCAACCTGGGGCCACTGGAGACCGACATTGGAAATGGATTCATCATGGATGACTACCTCATGAAGAAAAAGCTTTAAATGCAACAAGAGCTGCATAGTATGCGACTTCTGGTACAGCGCAAAGTGTTTATCACAATTCTTATAGATTAGTTGTTTGCCTTCCCAACAAAAATTCGGAGACAATTAAAAAATTTCGTATCATTGTGTCATAAATACACAATATAATCATGAAACGTTTTTTCAAGTTTGTTTTAAAGGCGCTGGGTGCGCTCTTGATCCTTCTGATACTTGCATTTGGCTTTTTGTATTACTACAGCGTCAACTAT
>JAUIKV010000096.1 GCA_030430615.1 Bacteroidia bacterium | reverse complement strand
CCAGGACAGGCTCCTCCAAGGGCCCAGCCCAAACCAAAGATGATTCCACCAATCAGGTTTCGGGGAATTCCTTTTTTCTTCGGCTCTATGTAAACGGGATCTCCTTTTATGGTCTTTAGGGTTTCATTCTTGAAAAAATAGATGACGACGATACCAATCGCCACTGCAGAGCCAATCACCCCAAACATGTGAAAGGATTGGAGCTTGAACATCTCATAGATTCTGAACCACGAGATGACTTCAGCTTTGCTGAGCGTTATGCCGAACAGGACACCTACCAATAAGAATTTGATGTATTTCATTTCAAATCAACATTAAAACAATAGCGGCAAAATAAACCAGGTCATGACCAGTCCCCCGATGAAAAACCCGCCTACAGCAATAAATGACTCCATCGAAAGGCTGCTGAGCCCCACGATTCCGTGTCCTGAGGTGCACCCACCGGCATAGCGCGATCCAAATCCAACAAGGAGCCCCGCAACCAGGAGAATAATAAACCCCTTTGGCGTCATTAGCGCTTCTAAAGAGAAGATCTCGTCCGGCAGATATGTGGAGCCCGCATCCGCAATGCCTATTTCAGCGAGGTCGCTCACGGTCTTCGGATTGATGGCGACCGTTTGATCAGGTGTCAGCCATTGTTCAGCGATGAATCCACCGAGAATGAGTCCGACCACAAAGGTCAGGTTCCAGATGTTTTTTCTCCAGTCAAATTTGAAAAAGTCAACGAACTTTCCGGCTCCCCCCATCGAACAAACTGTTTCAAGATTTGAGGAGACACCGAATTTTTTGCCAAAATAGAACATGAGGAACATGCAGAGCGCGATAATCGGTCCTGCGACATACCAAGCCCATGGCTGTAAGATAAAGTCTAACATAGAATCAGGTGTCTGGTAAAAGTAGTCGATTTACATGATCCAAGTGTAACAAATGTTACAGCTTAAAAATCGACCACTTCAATTTTATTTCGGTAGAGTTTGATCTTCCCTTCGTTTTCCAATTGTTTCAGCAGCCTCGATATAACTACTCTTGATGTATTTAGATCAACCGCAATTTCCTGGTGCGTTGTATTGAGGGTGGTACTCCTCATGATCTGCACCTTATCGGTCAAATACTTGAACAGCCGCTGATCCATCTTCATGAAAGCCAGGGTGTCGATTGCCTCCAGCATTTCGTTCAGACGTATGTTGTAGCTATCAATTACAAAACTCCTCCAGGACGGGTATTTTACCATCCATTCCTCAAGCTTCTCCACTGGAATGAAAATGATTTCAGAATCTTTTTCTGCGACCCCGCGAACCTTGCTTTTGCTGCTTTGCAATCCACTTCCGAAGGTTATCGTGCAGGTATCTCCTCTTTCGAGGAAGTATAGAACAATTTCCTCCCCGGCTTTAGTTTCACGACTGATTTTTATAGCTCCGGTCAGCATCAGTGGAATCTGGTGAAACTGGTCTCCTATGTCAAGCAGGAGCTCATTTTCTTTCACGAATCTGTATGTGCCTACTTCGGCTATTTCGTCCAGGAGCTCCTGTTCGAAAACCACGTTGTAATATTCTTCAAGTTTTTCTTTGATCATGGATCTTCTGTTTTGCGTTCACAAGGTATGAAATATATCATATTCTTTGATCGAGATAGTCAACGATGATTTGGGTGGCTCCTGTGTTCTCAGAGATGAATCTGCGACAGATGTCACCTGTCTTCTCCCGGAATTGCAGGTCTTTGAGAAGAATCGAAAGTTTCTTTTCAAAGGAGCCTGCATCCTCAGCAACGAGGCATCCTTTTCTCTCCACTAGATCTAAAGCTTCCTGGTATTTGTCATAGACAGGACCTATGAGCACCGGAGCGCCAAAGACGGCGGGTTCCAAAACATTGTGAACCCCTTCGCGATCAAAACCACCGCCGACATAGGAGACGTCAGCATAGCTGTAGATCTTTGTCAAAAGCCCGATCGTGTCTATTATGAATACTTTGACATCTCTGTTGGGAACACCTTCTGAATAGAGCATGCTCTTTTTATTGATGCTTTTTTTGAGCTTGCCAAATCTCTCGGGGTCCATTTGATGCGGCGCAATGATAAACACCACCTCATCGAGTTTACACTCATTGATAAAGCCTGTTAACAGTTCCTCGTCTTTGGGCCAGGTGCTTCCAGCCACGATGGTCGTCCTGCCCGCTGTCAAATCTTCCAGAAATGTTAGATCGTTGTTCTGTTCGAGAAGCGAATAGACCCTGTCAAAGCGAGTATCACCGCTCAGAGTTGCTTGTCGAATTCCTATTGATTCAAGGAGCGACAGAGACTGCATGTTCTGAACGAAAAAATGAGAAAAACCATGCAGTAGTTTTCTCATCCAGCCACCATAGGGTTTGAAGAAAATCTGGTCTTCCCTGAAAATCCCTGATATCAGATAGGCAGGGACGCCTTGGGTCTTCATCTCTCTCAATAGATTCGGCCAAAACTCGTATTTCACAAATACAGCCAGGCTTGGATGAACGATTTCAAGGAATTTTTTAGCATTCTTCTTGGTGTCTAGGGGAAGATAGACTACTGCGTCCGCGAAAGCGTAGTTTTTTTGAATTTCATAGCCGGATGGAGAAAAAAAAGTCACAACAATTTTATGTTGCGGATTGCGTGAAGAAAGAGCTTCAATTACTGGTCTGCCTTGTTCGAACTCCCCCAGGGAGGCACAGTGAAACCACAAGGTGAGATCCCCTTGTTCTATCTTGTTTTCAAGTTGTTCGAAAGTGCTTTTTCTTCCGGTCAGAAAGAGGTTGATTTTTTCATTGAAAAGAGCCAAAAGGCCAAGTGTGCCCCGGAGTAAGAAAATGCCTATGTCATAGAGAAAATTCACGCCTGAGCTAAAATAAAGAATTCAGAGAAGCGCGCGATAAATATTTGTATTTTTGTCCTTTATCAGGTCCAAAAAGGACCCAAAAACAAAGGCTATATGAAAAAAATTCAGATGGTTGACCTGCAAAGTCAATACACCAGGATTCAACCTCAAATTGACAAAGCAATTCTCGACGTAGTCTCCTCGGCAGCATTTATCAACGGACCCGAGGTCAGAACGTTCCAAACGGATCTGGAGGAGTACTTGGAGGTCAAACACGTTATTCCATGTGCCAACGGCACCGATGCCCTTCAAATTGCGATGATGGGACTGGGTCTCGAGCCGGGAGACGAAGTGATAACTGCCGATTTCACCTTTGCGGCTACTGTGGAAGTCATTGCCTTGCTTCAGCTAACCCCCGTATTGGTCGACGTTGACCCCAAGACCTTCAATATTGACCTGGAGGCTATCAAAAAGGCTATAACCCCTAAGACTAAGGCCATTGTACCCGTCCACCTTTTTGGGCAAGTCGCCCAGATGGAAGAGATTCTTAAAATTGCCAGTGAGCACGATCTGTATGTGATTGAAGACAATGCCCAGGCCATCGGAGCTGATTACACATTCAGTGATGGTTCGAAGAAAAAGGCCGGGACTATTGGAACCGTGGGAACCACGTCCTTTTTCCCATCCAAGAATTTGGGCTGCTATGGAGACGGAGGAGCCATTTTTACCAACGACGATGATTTGGCGCATACCTTGAGAGGTATGGTCAATCATGGCATGTACAAAAGGTACTATCACGATGTGGTGGGTGTAAACTCGAGACTTGACAGCATTCAGGCTGCGGTGCTGAGGTTAAAGCTGCCTCATCTCGATGAGTATTGCCGGGCCCGACGGGAAGCTGCAAAGTACTACAATGCAGGATTTCGGGACAACCCCAATATTCTGACTCCCGTAACTGAAAAATGCGGAGAGATCTGTGACACATGTGACTGTCACGTCTTCCATCAATATACCCTGAAAATCACAAATGGCCGAAGAGATGCGGTTCATAAACACCTGAATGATTTGGGCATACCCAACGCCATTTATTACCCGGTTCCTTTGCATCGTCAGAAAGCTTATCTGGATGACAGGTACAAGGAAGAAGATTTTTCAGTGACAAATGAGCTGGCAGAGACGGTAATCTCTCTTCCGATGCATACCGAGCTCGAGAGAGAACAGCAGGATCTGATAATTCGATCGGTGATTGAGGCGGTCGGTCAATCCTAGAAAGAATTCTATGAGAAAGATATTGGTTACAGGAGGTCTGGGTTTTATTGGATCCCACACTGTGGTGGAACTGCAAAATTCAGGATACGAGGTGGTCATCATCGACGACCTTTCGAATACCCGCAGGGAAGTCCTGGATGGAATTGAGGCCATTACGGGAAATGCACCTGATTTTGTTGAGCTGGATCTCAGAGACAAGAATGCGGTATTCAACTTTTTCCAGGGTCGGCATATCGATGGCGTGATTCATTTTGCTGCCTCGAAAGCCGTGGGCGAAAGCGTTGAAAAACCCCTGCTTTATTACGAAAACAACATTGGAAGCCTGGTTTATTTGTTGAAGGCCATGCTCGATAATGATGTCAGATCGTTCATATTCAGTTCTTCATGCACGGTATATGGACAGGCAGATGAGTTGCCGATTACAGAAAACGCACCGGTCAAAAAAGCGGAATCTCCTTATGGGAATACCAAGCAGATAGGCGAGGAGATCCTGGAGGATGTGACGAAAGCAGAGAATCTCAATGTGATTGCATTGCGTTATTTTAATCCTATTGGCGCGCATGAGAGCGCGTTGATCGGGGAGTTGCCCCTGGGAATTCCTCAAAACCTGATCCCGTTTGTGACCCAGACAGCAGCCGGAATTCGTGAAGAGTTGTCGGTTTTTGGAGATGATTATCCAACCTCTGACGGGACTGCTGTCAGAGACTACATTCACGTTGTGGACCTGGCCAAGGCTCATATTTCTGCCCTTGAGCGTCTCCTGGAGGGAAGAAACAAGTCTAAAATGGAATTTTTCAATGTGGGCACGGGAAAAGGAAGTTCCGTTCTGGAGGTGATCAAAGCTTTCGAAAGAGTGAGTGGCTTGGATCTGAGGTATCGAATCGTTGATCGAAGGGCGGGAGACATTACAGCCGCCTTTGCAGATACATCCATCGCGAACAGGGAGCTGGGCTGGAAAGCCGAGTTGAACCTTGACGACGCCTTGAGATCCGCATGGAAATGGCAACAGAAAAATAAATGAAAGAATAGGTTTTACTAGAAAAATGTGATAGAAACCATGACAAATAGAACAAAAAAGATTTTAATTACCGGGGGAGCCGGATTTATCGGATCCCATGTCGTAAGGCAGTTTGTGGCCGGATATCCGGATTATGAGATTACGAACCTGGATGCCCTCACATATGCGGGAAACCTGGAAAACATAAGAGACGTTGAAAAATCCAGGAATTATCACTTTGTGAAGGGAGATATCAAGGACGCGGATTTTCTCCTCGAACTTTTTGACAAGGAGAAATACGACGCAGTGATCCACCTGGCTGCAGAAAGTCATGTCGATCGGTCTATAACCAACCCGAATGAGTTTATCGAGACCAACGTCATGGGAACCGCCAACCTGATGAACGCCTTTATGGCAGCACACCAGGGCTCATTTGATGAGAAACTGTTCTATCACGTTTCCACGGATGAAGTTTATGGCTCGCTCGGGAAAGAGGGTCTCTTTACGGAAACGACACCCTATGACCCACAGTCTCCTTATGCGGCCTCAAAAGCCTCCTCAGATCATTTGGTAAGGGCCTACGGGAATACCTATGGGATGCCTTACGTCATATCGAACTGTTCAAACAATTACGGCTCACACCAGTTTCCTGAAAAGCTGATTCCCCTGTTCATTCACAACATCAAAAATAAAAAGGAACTTCCCGTCTATGGAGATGGGCAGTACACGCGGGACTGGTTGTATGTGGTCGACCATGCCAGGGCGATTGACGAGATCTTTCACAAGGCAGAAACCGGTCAGACCTATAATATCGGGGGCTTCAACGAATGGACCAACCTCGATCTGATCCATGTGCTCTGTAAAATCATGGACCGAAAACTCGAACGCAAACCCGGCAGTTCAGCTGAGCTGATCCGATTTGTAAAAGACCGTGCGGGTCATGACAGGCGATATGCCATTGATGCCGGCAAATTGAATCGAGACCTGGGATGGGCACCAAGCGTGACCTTTGAGGAGGGACTCGAAAAAACGGTGGATTGGTACCTTTCGAATCCTGAATGGCTGGAACATGTTACATCGGGTGCTTACCAGGATTACTATGAAAAAATGTACGGATAGTTCTGGACCTTCAATCCTGTGAAGATCTGTTGAGGTCCAATACGACCCTTAGAGGTCGAATTTGTATTTCACCCCGGCGAATACCTGAAAGCCCTGCACCCTGAAATTGGTGAATTCCTGGTAGTTCTGATTGAGAATATTGTTCAGATTCACAAAGACATCGAACTTGTCATTGATATGGTACTGTCCGTTCAGGTTGAGATCGAGATAGGCAGAGTTGGTAATGCGCTCAGTTGTCGAGGGAATGATCGCGAGTTCGTCCTTCCGGTCAGAAGAGAAGAACAGATCTGCTCCGGCACTCCAGCTTTTACGCTTGTATTTCGCCAAAAGTGCAGCTGTTACGAGGGGTAAGTTCCAGGCGTGCTCCTCGTTATCCAGGCTGTATGAATTGAAGTCGACATTTCCACCGAACTGGAACTCTTTGAAAAGATCAAAAATGAGTTCTGCGTGAAAATTAATGGTGTTCACATCGTCGTAGACCACCTGGAAAGAGTTGGCTGCCTGATAGCCCTCTTCGACCTCAGATGACCCATCTGTCAGCGAAGGATTCAGCTTGAACAGGGGTTTGTCATTTTCGCTGATGTATCCGGCCTTGAGGTTGAACCGTATCTTGGAATTCAACAAGCCCTTGACGCCGGCATAAGCATTGAACTGCTGGTTGGTTCGTTGTATATAGAGCGTCGGAGACACGAAAGGGTTCAAGCCGACAAAATCGCGATACGTATTTTGCTGGAGGTCGCCGATGACCCCGGCGTAAGCGATGAAGGATTCCTCGCTGATATTGTAGGATGCTGTTATATTGGGATAAGCGTAAAATTTACTGCCCTCAAAGGAGTCAGTGATGCTGTAGTAAAGACGAAGGCCTATGTTGAGGGTCAAATCCTCTCGAAGCAGTTCGAAATTAGGGCTCAATCCCAGGTTGAAATAAGTGTATTTGAGTTCCTCGGTCTGCAAGAAGTCATTTTTGAACCTTCCGGTCAGAAAGGTCATGTCTATTTCTGTGAAAATGAGTTGATCCCTCACAGGGAAATCAATGACTCCCTTTAAATCGGCAAAACTTTCCCTGCTGTCGGCCGCATCAAAAAACTGGTGAAAATCGAATTTGCCTTTGTGCAGCAGAGCATCGTAGAATTCGATGTCTCCCTGCAGGTGAATATCATTATAAGACTGCTTTTCGTCAATGGAATTGATCACCTGGCTTGTATAAGGGATCTCATCCGAGAGGCCATACCAGTTGGTTGAGAGATGATCGAATCCAAAAGCGGCCTTCCATTCAAAGTAGCGTTCTGACTGTTTGTAGAAGAGATCAATTTTCGCGTCTGTAAATCCGTTGTCTAGTTCCACTCCGTCGATGCCTCCTCCAGAAGAGTGAAGTTTGAAGAACCCACCAAAATCATTGTAATTCGAGGTATTGCTATGGGCAAACATCTCGATGATAGGGGTGCTGTAGCTCCCGTATCCCGCAGAAATGAAATTCTGGTAAAAGCGTTCTTTGGGAACCCTTTTAAGCGATTTGGCCTTGCCTTTTGCAGGAGTGAATGTGGAGGCCACCGGTATGGAATTTATGGAGTAGTCGATCGCTTTGCTCAATCCAAGGTCAATACTGTCCGTTTCAGGCTCTATAGTTATCTTAACCGCTTTTGACACTGTGGGTGAGAAGGGCTTGACTACATTGATTTCTTCCGAGGGAAGCCTTTCTTTCTCCTTTTCCTGGGAAAGGACTGGCAGGCTCAGCATCGTTATTACGAGTATGTAAAGAAATCTCTTCATCCTGGTTTTCCCTTCTATTTGTTTTCGATGATTACTGAAGAATTCGTTTTGGATTGTTCTATTTTGATTTTGTTCAGTTCGATTTTTGCCTCATCGGTAATTTCCTGGTATTCTGAGAATTTTTCAATGACACTTTCGAGGATATAAGTGGCCTGGTAGGCATCTTCCAGGGCATAGAAGTTTTTTGCCATAACAATCAGACCCTTGCCGCCCCAGTGCCTGAACCCGGAGTATTTGGAGGCCAATTCCTGGACAGAGACGTTTGAAAGTTTGTAATTTCCTTCTTCGTGCCTGAAAAAAGCCTCATAGTAGAGCGTCTCGGCTTTGAGCTCTCCCGTTGCGGTTTCTCCGACTTTCGCAAATCCTTCCTGTGCTTTCAACATGTCTCCCGTCTCAAAGGCTGCCCGGGCAATGATGATTTCCGCATCCGACTCTACCTTCTTTTCTATTTGCTCCTGAGCCAGGACTTTTTCGGCGTATTGGACAGCCTCCTCGTAATTTTTCGTGGCGTAGTATCCCTTCATGAGATTACTTTGTGCAAATACAATGGTTTCATACGATTCTGCCCCTTCTTCCAGTCTTTTCAGGAGCACAATTGATTTCTCCCAATTGCCTTCTTCGAGGTAGGCCTGGGAAACCCGAATCAGGGACCGTCCGGAAAACGCATTCTGTTCCATGTCTACAATTCTCTCGTAGTAGGGCAAGGCTTTCTCTTTCAGACCTTCTCGGTAATATGAATCGGCCAAATAGAAATTGGCATTAAGTGCATGGGCTCCATTTGGAAAT
>JAUIKV010000095.1 GCA_030430615.1 Bacteroidia bacterium | reverse complement strand
TTGATCGACGGGTTCTCTGGGTGAACAAATCGGTCGGGATACTTTTCATTGATTTTTTTTCGCACATGCTGAGACATGCGGATGATTTCCGAAGCCGTGTAGTTCTGAACCCCCGAGAAATTCTTCTGTGGATCCACGATGACGTAAAAATTCCCTCCGTATCCCACATCGAACACAAGCTCTCCTATACCCTCACAGTCAACCTTTAACTCAGAAGCTGCCAGATAGCTCTTCACGTTGGTCAGTTGCACCCACTTCACCTTGCTCCCCTCCATGTGATACTTGATTCGCACCAGTCCTGCCGGAGTTTCCATTCGAATCTGACCGGGAATCCTCGGTTTGATAAGACCTTCTTCGATCCCGATCGTTATTGTTCCAATCGTACCGTGTCCGCACATCGGAAGACAACCGGATGTCTCTATGAACAAAATGCCAAAATCATTGGACGGGTCATGTGGCGGATACAGGATGCTCCCACTCATCATGTCATGACCACGAGGCTCGAACATCAGTCCCGTTCGAATCCAATCGTACTCTTTCATGAAGTGCAATCGCTTCTCACTCATGTTTGCGCCCTTCAAATCAGGTCCGCCAGTGGCTACAACACGCACAGGGTTTCCACAAGTATGGCCATCTATGCATTCGAAAACGCCTTGCATCAGATTTCTTCTCTTGTGTTTACATTGTTGACCTTTCTCTCAATTCCGAGCGGGTTGTCATTTTTCAACTCTTCAGGCAGAAGTTCATCTGGCCAATCCTGGAAGCTGAATGGTCTCGCCCATCTTCGGATCGAATAGGTGCCGACAGCGGTGAAACGACTGTCTGTTGAAGCCGGATATGGTCCGCCGTGTACCATGGAGGGGCAAACCTCAACACCTGTGGGCACCCCGTTGTAAATGATCCTCCCTACCCTGTTCTGAAGGGCCGCGATTAGACTGGAATAACCCGACAATTCGTCCTTTCCTGTTATAACAGTGCCCGTGAGCTGACCCTCAAGTCGGGATACGACTTCCTCGAGTTGAGATGCATCTTCACATTGAACCACCATGGTAAAGGGGCCAAAGACCTCCTGGTGGAGTGCGGTGTTCTTTAAAAAAGTAGACCCTTCCACCGTAGTGACGGCTTGTCTTGCAAAATTCGCAGGAACGTCCTGGGTCAGTTCAGCGACCACAGAAAGGCCCTCCTGGGCCAGGGCTTTTTGTTTGTTTCGCTCGTAGGCACCCACAATGTTCGGATGCAACATGATGGAGGGTTCGATCTCGACTATCGACTGTGCAAGATCCTGGATAAAACGCTCCAGCTCCTCTCCCTTTATTCCGAGCAACAACCCGGGATTCGTACAGAATTGACCCGTGCCAAGCGTCACTGAACCCGCATATTGCTTGGCAAGCTTCTCCCCTCTTTCCTTGAGCGCCCCAGGCAGAAGCACAACCGGGTTCACGCTGCCCATCTCGGCAAATACAGGAATGGGCTCTTCCCTTTGGGCTGCCAGATCCAGCAAGGCTCTTCCCCCTTGAATGCTCCCGGTAAATCCTACTGCCTTCACTTTCAGATGGCTCACGAGTTGAACCCCCACTTCGATGCCGCTGCTGTTCAGGTTTGAGAAAACGCCATTCGGCATGCCTGTTAGACGAGCGGCTTTAATTATGGCCGAAGCGACCAGTTCTCCTGTCCCTGCATGCATGGGGTGAGATTTTACAATTACCGAACAACCGGCTGCCAACGCCGCTGCCGTATCACCACCTGCTGTGGAGTACGCAAGAGGAAAATTGCTCGCTCCAAAAACGACTACCGGACCCAACGGTATGAGCATTTTTCTCAGATCCGGTTTCGGCACAGGCTCCCGTTCCGGCAATGCAGTGTCTACAGACGCCTCAACCCAGGATCCTTCTTTGACCAAATCGGCAAAAGACCTCAGCTGAAATACGGTTCTTCCTCGTTCGCCTTCAGCTCTTCCAGCCGGAAGGCCCGACTCCTGGCAATAGGCATCAATCAGCGCGTCTCCCAGGTTCAGGATCTCATCGGCTATGGCGTTCAGAAATTCCGATTTTCGGGCTCCTGAAAATGTACGGTACTTCTTAAAGGCTTCCCAAGCCAATTCAACAGCCTGATCTATCTCTGAATAGGAGGCCTCAGCAAAAAGAGGCTCATTCTCGGAATTCGAGGTGGGGTTAAATGTTCGGAAGTTCACTTCACCCGAACCTGCAAGCTGCTCTCCTATGTAATTCTTTCCAGTAATCTTCATATTCTAAGTTTGTTCAATGGATCCGATTTCTTTGTAATTGGGCAGACTCGGACGGGTTTCCAGGGCCTTTTCAATGATGTTCAGCACCGTTTCCCGCTCTTGGCCTGCGAGGGGCAACCTCGGCTCCCGTACATTTTCGGTGCCAATCCCTGTGGCGACTTCTGCAAGTTTTATGTTCTGCACCAGTTTGGTGTTAATATCGAGTTCCAGAAGTGGTAAAAACCAACGATAGATTGCGATAGCCTCCTCGACCCTCCCTGCTTTGGCCAGTTCGTAGATGGCCACTGTCTCTCCAGGAAATGCGCACACCAAGCCTGCAACCCATCCGTCGGCTCCGATCAGGAGACTCTCCAGGGCCAGGGTGTCAACGCCACACAAAATCGCCAGCCTGTCGCCAAAACGATTTCGAATTCGATTGATATTGGAAATATCCCTTGTGGATTCCTTGACCGCCTGGATGTTATCACAAGACTCAAGGAGCTCTTCGAACATATCAAGCGTCACTTCGATTCCATAATCGACGGGATTGTTGTAAATCATGATTGGAAGAACCGTGCTTTGGGCCACCTTTCTGAAATAGGTGACTGTTTCACGATCATCGGCCTTATATCTCATGGGCGGCAGCATCATCAACCCGGAGGCTCCATCTTCCTCTGCGATTCTTGCCATTTCTATGGCAGCACGAGTTGATTGTTCGGCAATGTTTATAATCACGGGAACTTTTCCGTCCACAATGCTTACGGTCTTCTGAACCAGAATTCTCTTTTCATCCAGAGTCAGGGTGCTGGCCTCACCCAGTGTGCCCCCCAAAATAATGCCGTGAACCCCGGCATCGATTTGAGCCCTGATGTTCACTTCAAAGGCCTCGAGATCGAGCTGATCCACGTCGTTGAACTTGGTTGTGACTGCAGGCATCACTCCTTTCCATACTACTGTCATAATGATTTGTTTTAGTAAGACAAAGTTAATCACCCAGTTCGTGAGCCAATACGCTTAAATTAGCTATAACTAGTATTATATTACCTTCTTTTTTAATTTTGCATGATTTTTTAAGTAGTATTTCCCTATTTTTAGTTCGTGAAAGTCCTGCCGTTCAGCATACCCAAACCCGAAAACACTAACCTGATTCTCCAGGAAGACCGGGCAGATAACTTCTTCTCCCAGCTCCATCAGCACAAGGAGATTCAGGTCAGCTGCATAATCAAAGGGGAAGGCACTTTTTACATAGGTGACAGCGTCGGTCAATTCACTGAAGGAGACATTTTCGCAATAGGTCAGCACCTGCCTCATGTGTTCAACAATCAGGCCGCTGATCAGGGCGTGCACATGATTTCTCTTTTTTTCACCCCCGACGCTTACGGAGCTGGCTTTTTCGATCACCCGGAATTCAACGAATTTCAGAATCTGTTCGAAATCGTAAAGCTGGGCTGCCAGCTCGGATCCAACACCTCAGAGGCAAAACAAAAAATTTGGAGCATGAGAAATCAGTCTGCGCTGGATCGTTTTCTTTCCTTCATTGAACTGCTTCAGATCTTCGGAAGGAGTCGATTATTGCCCATTTCGTCTTCTGTCATTAAAAAACGCTTTGGTGAAGAAGAGGGGAATCGGATGCGCAAGATCATGGAATACACTTTTGCTCATTACGACAGGAAGCTGTATGTCTCGCAGGCGGCCGAAATAGCCAGCATGACCCCGAATGCGTTCTGCCGATATTTCAAACAGCGCACGAATAAAACCTATATAAACTTTGTCCTGGAGGTTCGGATTGGCCAGGCCTGCAGACTTCTCAAGCAGAGAAAAGATCTTCAAGTCTCCGAAATCGCGTTTCAGTGCGGCTTCAACAATCTGACCAATTTCAACAGGAAATTCAAGCAATTCAAAAAACAGACACCGTCGCAGTTCAGGAACATTTAATAAAAAAGACCGCTCATACGAGCGGTCTTCATTCCACTTAACATTAAACTACTTGGACAAGCCAGATACGTAGGTGTAAATATAATCCTCATGGACCCCCGTATAGTACTTGGCTCCTTTTTCCCACCTTGCCTTCCTCTCTTCTTCTGACCAGGCCTCCTTGGCCAACTCGGGCATACGATCCAGCATTTTGTCGAGAGCAGCTACGTCTTCGACGTAAAATCCTTCGATGAACTCTGTACGATCTCCACCGTAATAATGTGTGCTTGGGTAATAGCCCATTACATATTCATTGTTATAGACTACTTTCTGTAACCGCTCGTCGCGGAGCTCCTTCCATTCTTCATAATTTCCGTCTTTGGGAAATGCAAAATGACTTATCCTCAAATACAATGTAAGGTCCTTGTCTGGCATTTCCGCCAGAGGTTTGGCTCCTTCCATCACCGCATAGATCTCATCGGAATGCTCATTGGAGTAAAAATCATTGCGCTTGGCAAAAAATTCACTCCTTGCTTCATCATCAGGCCAGGCCTCTTTGGCCAGTTCGGAATTCCTTTGAGCAGCTTTCTCAATAGCTTCCCAGGACGCGAAAGTTTGCACATACTCCAGCGTGGTATTGTCTGCTGTGAACTGGTGCATAAAAAAGGATGCTCCAATAATGTGTTCATTCTTCATAACCACCTTGTCGAGATATTCTTTCTCGATGGCCTTCCAGTCGCTCATCTTGAAATCATCTTTGTTCATGTTCCAGTGCATAGTGGTTCGGGTAATGTACTTCGGTACCTGCTCTTCTTCCTGGGCTTGCAGATCCCAATCAAAGACAATCAACGCGGCTACCGCAAATAAAATTCTGATAGTTTTCATAAAAAAGGGGGTGTTTAAAGTTAATACGGGAAAAAAATATTCCCTTTTCAAAAAATGAGAAACCAGGTTAGGACCAAAGTGGTCTATTTGTTTTCAAAGACCCCTTTTGGCTTATCCGAACTGGTCCCGAAGTTTCTTGGGAAGGCCCTGCACCACCAGGTCATAGGAGTGGTCAATCAATTCTAAAAAGAGTTTGTCTGAAAAAGAGCCATCCACGTGAACCGTGTTCCAGTGCAATTTGTTCATGTGAAACCCGGGGCGTATGCTTTCATATTGCTCTCTGAGCACTGCTGATCGATCAGGATCACACTTCAGGTTCACTTTGAATTCGGGGCTATCCAATCCTGTGAGAGCGAACATCTTACCAGCTACTTTGAAGACCAGGGTGGTTTCGTCAAAGGGAAATTCTTCGGTCACCAGGGGCTTGCTCAGACAATAAATCCTGAATTCTTCGACATTCATACTCTAAACATATAAAAGTGCGACTTTGATCTGATCGTAGCTCAACTGACCTTTCAAGATATCAAATATAGGCTTGAGGCTGATGGTCTCGCCGTGTTTGCTGTCTTTCAAAACCTTCTTTCGGGCATTTCTCACTTTCGACATGGTGCTTCGGTCGGGTTTGAAGCGACTGAGGTCCGTATTGGGATAAAGCGAAGCTATTTTGATCAAATGCGTGCAGAGGGTTCCGATGGTAAGGTCGCGCTCAATTGCTATATCCTCTAAGGAATGCCCCTGGTCAATAAGTTGCTTGGTGACCAGGTAGGTTGATTTTTTCTTGACCTTGATCCCCTTTTCAATGCTTTTCCGGTTGGCCCGGATCTCATCCGCATCGACAGTTCCTCCGCATTTCTTTACAAAATCCTCAGCTTCCGATTGAAGCTGCTCCTCCCGAAACTCATTTTCAGCTTCCACGGAAAGCTCCTGGAAACGCATGTCTGCTCTTAATGCAAGGGGATCCACCTGCAGCGCTGTTTCGTTCAGTCCCAGGAGCCTCAGCCCCTCAAGGCTCTTCACTCGGGACAGTGCCACGTAGCCCTGGCCTCTCTCGAAGGTTTTCCCCAGGTCCATCACAGCTGAATCCAGGGTCATGCCCTGGCTCTTGTGCACCGTAATTGCCCACGCAAGGCGCAGAGGCACCTGTGTATAGCTGACCAGAAGCTTCCCGGTTTCGTCCTCAACACGCCATTCTTCGGGTTCGGCTTTCAGATTCATCCCGTTGGTCAATCGAACAACCGGAATACCTTCTTTGTCATATCGAATCACCTCTCCCATAGATCCATTCAGGTAGCCCTTCTCATAGTTGTTCTTGACGAACATGACTTTGGCGCCTTTCTTCAATTGCAATACCGGTGGCGCCATAATGGATTTACTGATCGTTTCTCCCAATTTGAGATTGCCCTTTAATTTGGAATCAAAGGTCTTTGCCCGTCCCTCGAGTTTTTTCAACTGGTCCTGATTCACGCGGTCAACATCTATGTTATGGGTATACAGGCGGGTAGAGCCTTCTAAAAGCTCCTCGGCTGAAGGGCCGCCAACTGAATTCTCCTTTCTCTCGTTCAATCGATCTACCGATCCGGATGATACATTTCCTGATCGTATTTCGTTCAAAATGTCGCTGAAATCATTGTCGGATTGCCTGAACTGTTCGGTGAGATAGCATATGGTCAGCTTGGCCTCCAGCCACGAAGCGCTCATGAAGCTGAATTTGTCCCGGCTGCTCTCCGAAGAATCGCCGATTGGTGGCAACTGAAAAAAATCTCCGCAAAACACCAGCTGGAGCCCTCCGAAAGGCTCCTCACTCTCCCGAAAAGAGCGGATGACCTGGTTCACAAGATCGAGCTGACGCGCATGAAGCATGGATATCTCGTCGATGATGAGCACCTTGGTCTTTTCCATGTGCTTCTTGAGGTACTTCTTGGTTTTCAAGTCTCTTAGCTGACGTGGGCTCAGTGAATCTTTGATTCCGATGCCGGACCACGCATGAATAGTAGTGCCTTCGAGATGTGTGGCGGCAATGCCCGTAGACGCCGTTATTGACACGGGTATCCTTCGCGCTTTCAGGTAATTGATGTACTGATTCAGCACATAGGTCTTCCCCGTACCCGCGGACCCCGTAAGAAAGGTGTTGCGACCCGATTTCAATATGGCGAGTGCCTGATCCTGGTTCAACTGACGCGTACTTTTTTAGGAAGTTAGTTTTTTTGTGGTTTCTCCGGGAAGCTCTCCTTTGTGGCTCTTGGCCAGTAGCAGGTCCTGATAGTCAAGTGACCAGCCGATGGTCTCAACGATATTCTGAACCAATAGCACGGCTTCAAGGGCTTCGCTGCGTGCGGTGTCCAACAAACCGCTCTCGGGAATTTTCTCCAATACGTGATCCTTAGCCTTGACATTCACCTCAGTGAGGTCCGAGGAATCAAATTTATTGAACAGCCCATCTTTTTTGTCGTAATACCTGAGATCCGTCTCAAGGCTCAAAACCTCCGGGTCCGGGAAGTCAGTGAGCTTGATCGTCTTCTTCTCGGTAATCGCCTCCATTTTGATTCGCGAGAGGTCAAACCCCACATAGGCCTTGGCATTGATCAGCAGCACAGCCTTCTTTTTGCTTGAAACCATGCTCATAAATCTTTCCTTGGTATTCTCGTAATGATAGATCTCGGCGAACTCGCCCTCAACGGTGATGAGCTTCCAGACCTTCCTGATTTTTTCCATCAGGATCGTCGATTGGGCATGCGTCAGGTCCTTGCTTTTCTGAAGCTTCATGTAGCGCATCACCCAGTAGGTGATAATGGCGCCCAGAAAAAGTCCTAAAAGTGCTTCCATATTTGATATGTTGTGTTAAAAGTAGTAAAAATCAGGGTCATTCATGGAGGGCAACACCATTGAAAAAGCCTGTCAATCCATAAAAAGGTCGGAGGCGATCCCGTCAATCAGAAAAAAACCTGCCTTTGTGGCCCTCAAATGCCCTGAATCGACCTCCAACAATCCCTCATGGAGAAAACGATCCGAGCTCATTAAAAGCTTTTTCGCAAACTTGCTGCCGAATTCTGTCTCGAAAGAGTCCAATGACAAACCCCAGATCGTCCTGAGGCCCGTCATGATCATCTCGTTCATTCTATCGGTTTCACTCAAAGTCTCAATTTCACGATCCGGATTCCCAAGTTCAATCCCTTTCAGATATTTGGCGTTGTTCGCAACGTTCCACGACCGCGTTCTACCCGAATAGGAGTGAGCCGAAGGACCAATTCCGAGATAGGGCTTTCCCTGCCAGTAGGAAGTGTTGTGCCTCGAAAAGAAGCCCGCTCTGGCAAAATTGGAAACCTCATAATGAGCGAAGCCTTGTTTTGCCGATTCTTCCATCAATACCTCAAAATGGATGCGGGCCTGATCCTCATCAGGCGCTTTGCATTTTCCCGATCGTATAAAATGATCCAGGGCAGTTTTAGGCTCAACGGTTAGTGCATAACTCGATATATGTTGAATCGGGAACTCGAAGGCCTGGTTCAAATTCGCCTTCCAGGCTTCCTGGCTCAATCCCGGGACTCCATAGATCAAGTCGATGCTGACATTGTCAAAATTGTTGCAGGCGGTTTCCAGGGAGGAAAGGGCCTGGAGGCGGTCGTGGGCGCGGTTCATGAATTTAAGGTCCTCATCTCTGAAAGACTGTATCCCGACACTCAGCCTGTTGACGGGGGTCTTTGACAGTTCAATGATCCTGGACGCCTCAAGATCATCCGGGTTGACCT
>JAUIKV010000094.1 GCA_030430615.1 Bacteroidia bacterium | reverse complement strand
GGGTCAATTCACAAGAAAAAGCTTCCTCCAACAGATGTTCCTGTTGCCTTTCCATCTACGATGTCTCCCAAGCTTGGAACTTCAGGAGTAATGGTTCCGTGAGGGTTGATAATTCCCGTGAGCAATTCGTTGAACAAATTGAGCATGTAAACCCTGGGGCTGCCCAACTGCTGGAATGCGGTTTGATTGTAAACCCTTCCATATCCCTCTATGGGCTCGGCATAAGGCGCGAGGTCATTACCCACTTCTCCGGTTTCCGGATCGATGACATAATCTCCTTTCAGCTTGGTTCCTTGTAAAACAGCTTGCGCGGTGTCTGCATCATACCATTCACATAGTTTGGTGCTCATCCAAACAGGAGGCTTTTGATCAGCGATTCCAATCCCGTCGAATGGGGGTACCGCAATCGTATTGCTCATACCCCCCAACGGAGAGCACATGGGGACTGAATTGTTTGAGGTCAATGCGATACAATTGGCTCGATTCGCCAACCAGGCGTAAGACCCAAAGGACCCCGCATCATTGTGATTATGGCCGAATACAATAGCAATTCCGTGTTTCTTGGCTTTTTCAATAGCTGTATTCGCCATTTTTGTGAGCGTGAAGTATCCAGATGATTTTCTACCATCAATGGATGCCCACGTATCACCTTCTGATACGATAGTCGGTTCCGCCTTGATATCAAGTAATCCCTTCTGAAACATGATGTCAATTGCTTCGTATACGCCAAGTCCTTGATTGAGTTTTCCCTGACGGATTCCTACCATCAAGGCATCTGCAACAGCATCTCCATGTTCTTCGGATGCGCCATTGGCCATCCAAACTCTTTTTAAGCAGTATCTTAAAAAATCTGCGTTTGTTGATTTTGTTTTTCCGGGTGCTCCCATTCTTCTTTCTATTTAGGATTTTGAAATTTCTATTCTATTTTATTCTGCAGCTAGCGTGTTGTAGGCATTGATGCTCATGCCGGCAGTGAATCCTCCGTCGACACCTATTACCTGGCCATTGACAAAATCACAGTCCTTGGAGGCCAGGAAATGAATCAAAGCAGCGACCTCTTCGGGTTCAGCAATTCTCCCCAAAGGAACTGCCTTTCGTTCCATTCGGAGCTGGGGTTGGCCATCTTCCGTGTTCGCCATTGGGGTATTGACCGAGGCCGGGGCAATCACATTGGCCCGGATCTTCCGGTCTCCCAGTTCCACGGCTGCTGTTCGGGTAATCCCGACAACCGCCCATTTAGAGGCCACGTAAGGAGCCAAATACGCAACTCCCTGAACGGCTGCCGCGGAAGCTACATTGACGATTCGTCCGCCGTCGTTCATGCGAGGCACCCCGAACTTGATGCCATGAACCACTCCTTTGGTGTTGATGGCGAAGTTCTTGTCGAAGTTGACCAGATCGGTATCCATCAGTGTGTCGTAGCCAAAGTTGGCTCCTGCGTTGTTTACGAGTATGTCTATTTTGCCATAGGTCTCTACGGTTTTCTCCATCATGTTTTTGACGGAATCCGGGTCTCCTACATCGCACTGGACGAATGTCGCCCCAATGTTATTCGCTATCTCGGTTCCGTCTTTTCGGCCCGAGATGACAACTTTGGCTCCTGCGGCAATAAAGCGTTCAGCCGTTTTCAGGCCTATGCCGGAAGTGCCTCCGGTCACGACTGCCACCTGGTCTTTCAATGAAAAAAAGTCTGACATGTTCAATATTTTTTAAAGGGTTACATTTCCAAGAGCCATTGGCCACTCGGTAGGGTGATTGACTCCCCCGTTTCTGCGTTTCACATCTGCTGCCAACCAGCATAATATTTTCCAGCTCAAACCGGCCGCGACATACCCGAAAGTTCTGACCGGATCATTCTGAGGTGCGTATTCCACGACATCGGCTCCGACGAGATTCACCTTGCCACTCATTCGAACGATTTTCAAAACATCGTAAACCCAATTCGCGCTCAAGCCGAAGGGTTCAACGGCTGAGGAAGCCGAGTTGTACACAGGGTCCAGGCAATCCAGATCCAAAGAGATGTATGTAGGTCCGTCACCCACGACTTCAATGATCTTTTCTGCCATTTCCTGGGGAGACATGATGCGCGCCTCATCCGCAAAGTAGACGTGGGTTCCAAAATTCTTGGCATGCCCACCCACAAGTCCAGTCATGCGCCCACGAATTCCGATTTGTATCATTCTTTCAGGATCGACATTCCCTTTGGCAAAATTCTGCGTGAACATGTTTCCTGAGTGGAATGGATAGGGGAAATCCGCTTCGGTTACCAGATCATAGTGGGCGTCAAAGTGTATGACGCTCAAGGGGCCCCAGGTTTCTCCCAGGGTCATCAATGGAGCCACGGTAACCGTATGGTCACCTCCCCACATGAAAGGGACAATGTGGTTGTCGCATACGATCTCGCGGTAGTGCTCAAGGGCGTGTTCCATTTCCCCTGCAAGGTCAAACTGGCCATAGGTGTCAATGGTCCCGTAGTCAATTATGTTCGCAAAATCGAAGGGAATGTCAAACTCTCCATTGATCCAGGGCTCCGTTGTGCCCATGAAGTTCTTCGACAGTTCACGCAGCACTTTGGGCCCGTACTTGTGCGAGGCATTCATGGGAGCCGATTTTTCAAAAGGCATTCCGATAACAGCGATGTCTGCGTTTTCAAGTTCTCTTGAAAACGGGGCCATGAACGCGCCCAAATAATCTTTGTTGATGTTACTCAGGAATTCGATACCCTTGCCCCCTCCCATGGTTTTCACCCGCTCCAGGTGGGCCCGGACATCCGGATGCACACCTTCCCGGCTCGTCGAATTTTTCCATAAATCCTGATATTTGTCCAATCTCTCCTTGGGAATTGCAGGATACTTTTCAATCTGTCTTTTCATCTTATTCTTTAATTTATTATTGTGAGATTTTATGCTGATACTGATCTATTTCAATTTTCTCGTAGATTTCGACAGACCACTCATGGCTTAAGTTCATCACGGCACCCAGGAGATACTCATGGCGCTCGGATGACATGCTTTTTTCTAAAAGTCTGAAATCCTCCCAAACCTCGAGGTAGGATAACTCGTTGAGATTCCTAATGGACTGGAAGGTTGAGCGTGACAAACATCCTTTCTGAAGTGGAACCTCTTGTTCGGCTTCGAGGATATTGAGCATTTCCCTGTACTTGCCACCGGCAACCTGGATCGAAAAATGTAAATTGAATTTTTGCATGGACCGACTGTAAGTCAATTACCATGCCAGACGCAAATATACGGATGTAACTTATTGAATGTAAGTTATTTGTGAAATTTATTAAGGAAATTGGGAATGCGGGTTTATTCGCAACATATCACTTATTCGTGAAATATCACGATTAAAAATTATCGGTCAAATGGATTTTATCCCGGAATTGGAAATGCCCAGGCGCTTCATCTTTGATCTCAGAGTGGCCTCATTAATATCCAGAATGGAGGAGGCACTGCCTTTTCCGCTAATTTTCCAGCCTGTCTCATTCAAAATGCTCACTATGTATTCACGCTCAACCTCGATCAATGTTTTTCTCTCTCTGTCCTTCTGCAAATGATCCTCTTTCAAGCTCACTTTGTCCACAAAGAGTCGGCCGCGGTTCATTGAGGATATTACACTGCGCTCGATGACGTTCTTGAGTTCCCGTACATTTCCGGGCCAGGAATAGGACTGCAACTTCTTTATAGTCGACACATTGACCGGCAAGGTATCGATATTCAGCTTTTTGCAATAAGAGATCAGGAAATGCTCCACGAGCAGAGGAATATCATCTATCCGGTTTCTCAAAGGTGGCACAGTGATTGGAAAAACAGAAAGGCGATAGTACAGATCCGATCTGAATCCTCCCTGTGAGGCAAACTTCTTGAGATTTCTGTTCGTGGCTGCAACAACCCGCACATCGACTCGTTTGAGCCGCTCGCTTCCCACGGGATTGAATTCCGAATTTTCAAGGACCCTGAGCAGTTTGGCCTGAAGCTCGAGAGGCAACTCACCAATCTCATCCAAAAAGATGGTTCCGCCATCAGCCAGCTCGAATCGCCCTTTCCTGGAACTCAGCGCTCCCGTGAAGGCTCCTTTCACATGACCGAAAAGCTCACTTTCTATCAAATCTTTAGGCAAAGCCCCACAATTGACCTTGATGAAGGGTTTGTCAAATCGATTGCTTTTATCGTGGATCAACCGCGCGACCAATTCTTTTCCAACTCCTGTTTCGCCTTCTATGAGAACCGTGGACTCCGTTTTTGCCACCTCATCGATACTGTGAAAAACGTATTTCATCGTAATGCTGTTACCAATCATATTGGAGCCCTGGAGATTGATTTCCTTTAAATTCATCTTGAGATAGCTATTTTCATCCTCAAGCTGGCGCGCCAGCTTTTGAAGTTTAGAATTGGCCTCGGTCAATTTGGAATTCGCTTGGATCTGCTCAGTTATATCCGTTCCAACACCCAGGATCTCAGTAATCTCTCCAGAATCGCTTTTTATAGGGACGATAGACCAGGACACCTGGTAAGGATCAATTCCTTCCTTCCTGAGCTGAAAGTCTACCTTTTTAATTTCCCGGTCCTGCTTGAGCGATTGCATGACCTCCTTGTATTCCTGGTGATCAGCAGCATTTATGAACCGTTCAAAAAACTTGTTCCCAATGAGCTCTTTTGACTTTACAGAGAGCTTTTGCTCGAAGAATTTGTTGACATAGGTAATATTCCCTCCCAGGTCGATTCCGACAACAAACAATTCTACATTCTCAATAAGCGTCAAAAAATTCTTCTGCACCTCTTTGTAACGCACTGTAAAGAACCTGCCTTCCTGAAGCTCAAGGTAAACATCCGCGGAAAGTGCCAGTATGATCGGGAGCATCATGTACTCGGTGAACAAGGCTCCTTCAATGATTCCCTGATCTACAAAGGTGTCGTAAACATTCGAAATAACATAGATTAATAGAATCGAGCCAAATGTAAAGGCACGAAATCTGTTCCCTGCTTTGAATCGATCATAGGTGTTTAAACTGACGAACAAAACGAAAAACCCGTATAGGGCCAAAGCCAGCGGGAAATAAAACGAGTGAGTCGTTCCCAGGAGAAGATTATATCCGTCCCATCCCAGAACGGAGATGTTTCGAAATCCGTCAACTGACTCGTAGATTATTCCGTACGGAAAGGAAAAGTTCGCAATCAGTAAGGCTCCTGTAAACAATAGGAACGCCAGAAACAAATTCTTTCGCTTCTTGTCTCCAAGGAAATGAATAACTGCAATGAGCGAAGCCAGGGTCACGAGAAACGACCCGGTCTGAAAGGGAATTAATTCTCCTGCTGTCTCAAGCTCCTGAGTAGTATGAGCCGCAACTGACAATCCGAGAAACAAAGACGATGACAATCCCAGAATCGTCATAAACAGATGGGGCCAACGGATTCGGTTACTCAAAAATAGAAACAGTTGTCCTCCAGAAAACCCAAAGATAATCCCAATTATGGCGTAGCTGACAAAATGATAAAGCGACATTGCAGATCAATTCGAATAAGAAGCTAAAATACGAAGCTCCTATGAATAAAGCAATTCGGATCGGTTTGAGTGCTATTGCCAGGGCATTACAACCCATTTAATTCTTGACAAGACCTCTGGCGATTACCAGCTTCTGGATCTCAGAGGTACCCTCGTAAATCTGTGTGATCTTTGCATCTCTCATCAGGCGCTCTACGTGATATTCTTTGACAAAGCCATATCCTCCATGCACCTGAACAGCTTCTGTCGTATGCTTCATAGCGACCTCTGCTGCCTTCAACTTGGCCTTCGCCGCACTGAATCCGTAAGGCAGACCTTCATCCTTCTCTTTCGCCGCCTTATAAGTCAACAGACGAGCGCACTCAATTTCAACCTCCATTTCAGCCAGTTTGAATGCAATCGCCTGGTGATGGAATATCGGTTTGCCAAAGGATTCTCTCTCCATGGAGTAATTCAGCGCCAGCTCATAGGCACCTGCGGCAATCCCAAGTGCTTGAGAGGCTATGCCTATGCGGCCTCCATCCAGGGTCTTCATGGCAAACTTAAACCCAAAACCGTCCGGTCCGATTCTGTTTTCTTTCGGAACCTTCACATTGTTGAACATGACGCTGCAAGTGTCTGACGACCGGATTCCCAACTTGTCCTCTTTTGGCCCTGTGCTGACACCCTCCCAGCCGGCTTCAACAATGAAGGCATTGATCCCCTTGTGACTTTTCTCCGGATGACTTTGGGCAATAACAATATAAACTCCTGCTTTTTTTCCGTTTGTTATCCAGTTCTTCGTTCCGTTCAGAAGGTAGTGATCCTCTTGTTCGACAGCAGTTGTCTTTTGCGAGGTAGCGTCTGACCCGGCTTCGGGTTCAGACAAACAGAAAGCGCCCAAGACCTGACCGGAAGCAAGTTGAGTCAAATACTTTTGCTTCTGCTCTTCGGTTCCGAATTCCTCGATCCCCCAGCAAGCCAGCGAGTTATGAGCTGACAAAATCACCGAACAAGAACTGTCCACCTTGGATATCTCTTCCATGACAAGGGCATACGAGAGGGAGTCCATTCCTCCCCCTCCATACCTTTCGCTTACAGTCATGCCGATGAATCCCAAATCAATCATCTTCTTCACCTCTTCCTCAGGATAGGTTCCCTGGCTGTCTCTTTCTATAACCCCGGGTTTCAACTCCCGTTGAGCAAATTCCCGTGCCGATTCTTTGATCAGCTCATGTTCTTCGGATAATCTTAAGTCCATAGTAATTTTTTGATTAAAGCCCCGCTGGAAGCCCTCCTGCTACTGGCAGGGCCACACCTGTGACGTATTTTGATTGTTCGCTGCAAAAGAAAGCCACAACATCTGCGACTTCCTGGGGTTTGCCGTATCGTTGCAAGGGAACATATGAGGACAATTCAGATATGGCCGCTTCGCGGTCAAGATTGCGTTCCTTCATGTGATTTTCAACCTCGATGTCAGACATGGAAGTATCGATCATTCCCGGGCAGATGCAATTGACCCGAATTCCTTCATTGCCCAGTTCAGCAGCCAGATGTTTTGTCAATCCCACAACGGCAAATTTGGACGCTCCATAGGCTGAAAAATCAGGCATGCCTCCCAAACCCAAAGTGGAGGCATTGTTGATAATCAATCCATGGCCTTGATTTCTCATTTGAGGCAACACAGCCCGTATCATTCTTACCGCACCAAACACATGGACATCAAACGACTTTTGCCAATGCTCTTCCTCTATTGTCAAAAAGGGTCCTATGCCGGACGCTATGCCTGCATTGTTAAAGAGTATGTCAATTCTGCCCCATTCTTCCATAACTCGATTCACAGCATCCTTGACATTTTGTTCATCCATGACGTTGAGAGAGATCCCCAATGCTTCACCACCGGCATCTTTAATCTCAGACACAACCTCATCAATCAAACGCATGTCGCCCCCAATCGCCAGGTCTGTCACAACTACCCGTATTCCCTGGGATCCGAGCTTCAAAGCTGTTGCGCGCCCCATACCCCTGTGGCTGGCGGCTCCTGTGATAATCGCTACTTGAGACCGGGTTCCTTCACGTGCTCCTTCCATAGGGCCTCCTTTTTAAGGTCATACATCGTCTGTTCAATGCTCTTTCTCAATATGGCACAAGTCGTGTCAATCGCCGCTTTGTCATAGGTCAAAGGAGGAGAAAGAACAATGAGCGAACCAATTGGCCTGATGATCAATCCCATTGAACGCGCATGGTAATAGACTCTCTTCGCTATGTTCAGACCCGCATCAAACGGATCTTTTGTCGATCTTTTGGCAACCAGCTCCAAGCTTAACATGAAATGGCTCCCCCTCACATCTCCGACAATAGCAAGATCTTTCAGCTGTTTTAGCCTCTGCTCAAAATAAGGGCCCCACTGCAGCACATGACCGCAAAGATCCATGCGCTCCAGGATTTCAATGTTCTTCAACCCCGCCTGGCACGATACAGGATGTCCCGAGTAGGTGAAACCGTGAGAAAAATAAGGATTGTCCGGCTTGGCCTGGCTGATTACCTCGTAGATCTCATCCGAGATTACCGTTGCACCCAGGGGAACATAGCCCGATGAGATTCCTTTCGCCAGGATGATCACATCCGGTTTTATTCCAAAGCGCTCCTGAGACGCAATCATGTTGCCTAGCCGTCCAAAAGCGGTCACTACCTCGTCTGAGATGTAGAATATATTGTATTTCTGGCACAATTCGTAGGTTCGTTTGACATAGCCTTTAGGAGGAACGATCACACCGCCGGCCCCCATAATGGGTTCAGCAATGAAACAGGCGATGTTGTCAGCGCCATACTGATTGATGTAGGATTCCATTTCATCGATCAGCGCGTCACAAAAAGCTTCCTCTGAAAGATCATTTTGATTCCTGTAGGCATAGGGTGCCGACAAGTAATGGATCAAATTGTGGGGCAGGTCAAAACCGATATGTGTCGGTGCAATCCCGGTCAGGGCATGTGCCAGGTACGTACTCCCGTGATAAGCCAGATTTCTGCTCAGGATTTTTTTCTTGTTGGGTTTGCCAACCAGGTTGAAGTAATAATGAATCATTTTGATCGCCGTGTCATTGGCCATCGATCCTCCCGTTCCAAAAAAGACATGGTTCAGGTTGTCGGGGCAAAGCTCCGAGATCTTGTCAGCAAGAAGCGCGGCAGGCACAGAACCTGCATCCTCGAAGGTGTTATAATAAGCCAAATCGAGTGACTGTTTCCCGATGGCCTCCGCCATTTCTTCATTTCCGTGGCCTATATTGACGCACCAGAGACCGGCAATAC
>JAUIKV010000093.1 GCA_030430615.1 Bacteroidia bacterium | reverse complement strand
CTCGGAACACGATGCGAATCATGCGAATCCGGAACATGAAGAATTCAAGCACCATTACATCGGATTCAGTATCGGGCATACCCATGTCTCCGGTGGCGTTGAAAACGGCGATACGAAGTGGCTCGCCCTACCCTCATTTGGCCTCGCCTATATATATGGGTTCAACGAGAAATGGGGAATAGGAGTTCACAGCGAAATAATTGTCGAGGACTTTCTGGTACAGGGTTCAGGTTCCGATTCTAAAATGGTACGGAACGATTCGGGGTCCGAAGTTGCAGTCATTGAAAGAGGCAGGCCCATAGCCGTGGCAATTGTTGGCATCTACAAGATCCACAAGCATATTGGCTTACTAGCCGGTGGTGGTATGGAGTTCTCAGAGCATCAAGACTTCGCACTGGTAAAAATTGGAGCAGAATTCCCCTACCATTTTGCTCCTGGCTGGGAATTATTCGGCACCTTTTCCCTCGATTTCAACATCGACGCCTATAACAGTTTCTCATTCGGGTTTGGCGTTGCACGTCTATTTTGACTTCCGTTTTCCTGTCATGGGAATATTGCCCTGAGATGACTTGGCCATGCCTTCAAAAGAATTCTTGTCAAAATTCAACTCGAGCTGTACCCTTTCACCTTCGACGATCACAACCCCAGTCAGTTTGTTTTTCTCAGTCTCAATCGCATCCAAATCCGAAGAGTAGGAACCGATGCCTACAGTACCTTTTAGAATCCTTTTCTCTTTCGTCAAATTAATCACCCCGTTTTGGTATCCATAAGGAGCATTAGGGGCCTCAAATTCCCAAATGCCTACAAATTTTTTTACACCGAAAGCCGCCTCATCCGCACTGAAACTAGTCGATAGAAAGAGGAGCGTTAAAACTGCTCCCAAAGAAATAATTCTGTTCATGATCAAATTGTGTTTAAACGTTACCCAAAGATATTTGTTTTTACAAAATTGACGCCATTAAAACGAAAAAACCCGCCATGATTGAGGCGGGTTTTTCAAAATTCTATTAGACTTGTTAGTCTTCCTTGACTTCTTCGAAATCTACATCCTGAACATCGTCCTGAGCAGCTTCTCCTTCAGAAGAAGCTCCTGCTCCTGCGTCAGCACCAGGCTGAGGCCCTGCAGACTGAGACTCTTGTTGGGCTTTGTACATTTCTTCTGAGGCCGCTTTCCAGGCTTCATTGATCTTCTCCATTGCCGCATCGATCTGGGCCAGGTCTTTCGATTCGTGAGCCTTCTTCAACTCTTCCAACGCACTCTCAATCGGCCCTTTCTTGTCCGCTGAAAGCTTGTCTCCAAATTCCTTGAGCTGACTTTCAGTCTGGAAGATCATAGCGTCTGCGGCATTGATCTTCTCCGCTGTTTCCTTAGCTTTCTTATCGGCTTCGGCATTGGCCTCTGCGTCTGCTTTCATCTTTTGGATGTCCTCCTCAGACAAACCTGATGAAGCTTCAATTCGAATGCTATGCTCCTTTCCAGTGCCTTTGTCTTTAGCAGACACATTGATTATTCCGTTCGCGTCAATGTCGAAGGTTACCTCGATCTGTGGCACGCCTCTTGGCGCAGGTGGAATTCCATCCAGGTGGAATCGTCCGATGGTCTTGTTATCAGCAGCCATGGCTCGTTCTCCCTGCACCACATGGATTTCAACCGATGGTTGATTATCAGCAGCTGTTGAGAACACCTGTGATTTCTTGGTTGGTATCGTGGTGTTCGCCTCAATCAACTTTGTGGCAACATTACCCATAGTCTCAATTCCGAGCGACAGCGGTGTCACGTCAAGCAACAACACGTCTTTCACATCTCCTGTGAGAACACCACCCTGGATCGCAGCTCCAATCGCCACAACCTCATCCGGGTTAACTCCCTTCGAAGGTTTCTTGCCAAAGAATTTCTCAACTTCTTCCTGGATTCTTGGCATACGGGTTGATCCACCTACCAGAATCACCTCATCGATGTCAGAAGTCGACAGATCAGCATCTTTCAATGCCGCGCTTACTGGTGCCATGGATCGCTTGATCAGAGAGTCTGAAAGCTTTTCAAACTGTGCTCGAGTCAGGGTCTTCACCAAGTGCTTTGGTCCTGATGCAGTCGCTGTCACGTAAGGCAGGTTGATCTCAGTCTGAGAACCAGAAGAAAGCTCAATCTTCGCCTTTTCTGCCGCTTCTTTCAAACGCTGCAATGCCATTGGATCCTTTCTGAGGTCCATATCCTCTTCTTTCATGAATTCTTCAGCCAACCAGTTGATGATCACCTGGTCAAAATCATCACCACCCAGGTGAGTGTCTCCATTTGTAGAGAGTACTTCAAAGACGCCATCACCAATCTCGAGGATTGAGATGTCAAAAGTACCTCCTCCAAGGTCATAAACGGCGATCTTCTTATCCTGACCCGACTTGTCCAATCCGTAAGCCAATGCCGCAGCAGTAGGCTCATTTATGATTCGGCTCACTTTCAAACCGGCGATCTCTCCTGCTTCTTTCGTAGCTTGTCTCTGCGAGTCATTGAAATATGCAGGAACGGTTACAACGGCTTCCTTAACTTCAGTTCCGAGGTAGTCCTCTGCTGTTTTCTTCATCTTCTGGAGCACCATCGCAGAAATCTCCTGTGGAGTGTATAACCTGCCGTCGATATCCACACGTGGGGTGTCGTTCTCTCCTTTGACAACACTGTAAGGAACACGCTCAGCTTCCATTTTAGATTCCGAATATTTGTTCCCCATAAATCTTTTGATGGAGTAAATCGTATTCTTTGGATTGGTTACCGCCTGTCGCTTCGCAGGGTCACCAACTTTTCTCTCGCCTCCTTCAACAAAGGCTACAATAGAAGGGGTTGTTCTTTTTCCTTCCGCATTAGGAATAACAACCGGCTCGTTTCCTTCCATTACAGAAACACAGGAGTTGGTGGTTCCTAAATCAATTCCAATTATCTTGCTCATAATATGATGTATTAATTTGTATTCAACTTTATTTTAAACGCTGACTCATTCAGGTCAATCATTGTGCCAGAGCGATTTTTCCCTGAAATTGACAGTTTTTGACATTTTTTAATGACATAGTGACATAAAATCTCCAAAAAGACGTTTGTATGTTGACATCAAAGCCGCTATTTTTGATCCTTTTTTGCCATGCGTCGCATCTTTAATTCTCACATACTACTCCTCATTCTCATTCTGAGTTCTTTGCGGATATCCGCCCAAACCGAACCGAAGAGAGAGTTCAGGGCAGTCTGGATTGCCACAGTGAGCAACATCGACTGGCCCAGCAGCAGGAATCTGACTTCCAACGAGCAGAAAAGGGAGTTCATAGAATTGCTCGACATGTGCAAAAGCATGAACTTCAATGCAATCATATTCCAGGTTCGCCCTTCGGCAGACGCATTTTACGAATCTAAATTCGAACCCTGGTCTATGTACCTGAACGGTATGAGCGGAGAAGCGCCAGCGCCTTACTACGATCCCCTGGCCTTTTTCATTGAGGAAACCCACAAACGAGGCATGGAATTTCATGCCTGGCTCAATCCGTACAGGGCTGTTGTTAATTACCAGGAGTTTCAACCCAACCCGTTCCCTCTGACCTATGAGCGGCCGGAGTGGTTCCTCAACTACGGGAAAAACAAGTATTTCGATCCTGGAATTCCAGAGGTTCGTGAATACACTCTTGATATCGTCACGGACATCGTTCAGAACTATGACATCGATGCCATTCATTTTGACGATTACTTCTATCCTTACAAGATCAAAGGAGTGCCTTTCCCGGACGAGAAATCCTTTGAGACCTATGGGGGCTCCTTCTACCCAGAAGATCGAGATGCGTGGAGACGAAACAACGTGAATCTGATCATTAACCAGCTTCAAAGTCGAATCAAGACAATTAAGCCCTGGGTCCAGTTCGGCGTGAGTCCCTTCGGGGTCTGGCGAAACGGAGACAGGGATCCACGGGGCTCAGACACGAAAGCCGGCCAGACCAATTACGACGATCTTCACGCGGACATCGCGCTCTGGATTCAAAGAGGCTGGATTGATTACCTGATACCACAAGCCTACTGGCACATGGGTCACGAGCAGGCAGACTATGAAGAAGTCGTGAAATGGTGGTCGGAAAACACTTTCGGTACCCGTCTGTATATTGGACACGGGGCCTACAAGCTCAATGATCCGAAATTCAACCAGGCCTGGTTGAGTCAGAATCCGACAGAGATCGAAAGACAGCTCCTTTTCAACAAAAGCGTTTCGAAGATACAGGGAAGCGCTTTTTTCAGCGCCTCTTCCTTCAGAAAAAACCCTTACAACATCCGGGAACGAATCGCGCAGACCGCATATGCGCAAGTAGCACTGACCCCGGTAGTCAACGACAATGTGAAGATGGTCCCCCTTCCGGTTAAGGACATAAGGATGGAACCAACCGGCAACCGTGGGTTTAACCTGGTTTGGGATTCACCTCCTCAAAACAAGGAAAAGCAAGCTGTGAAATACCTGGTTTATCAGTTTGAGTCCGACGAAAATATTGATCTGAACAGCCCTTCAGCTAAAGTGGTTTTGACAGGCGAGAGTCATCTCCATCTGACCAAAAAAGATGCAAAAACCATCAAAACCGTAGTCATACGGGCGGTGTCTCGCAATAACGACGTCTCCGATCCGGTTTCATTCAAACTCTGATCAGCGCGTAAATACAAGCTCAGTTTCTGAAGAAAGGTTTGAATCGAAGGCATATCCATTAAGATCAAAGCCTTTGAGGTCTTCAACCGTTTCGCATCCATTCTCAATGATGTACCTGACCATCAGACCTCTTGCGTGCTTGGCAAAGGTCATGATTGTCATAAGTTTCCCGTTCTTCATGTCCTTGAATACGGGGGTGATGATTTTTCCCTTGAGCTGTTTCACCTTAACTGCCTTGAAGTATTCATTGCTCGCCAGGTTGATGAGCAACTCGCCGTCTTCCATCTCGGCATTGAGCGCATCTGTTATCGAAGTATCCCAGAACTGATACAGGTTATCTTTTCTACCCACCTTGAGTTTGGTTCCCATTTCGAGTCGATAGGGTTGAATCAGGTCAAACGGCTTGAGCAATCCGTATTGACCGGATAGAATCCGCAACTTGTCCTGCAAGTCATCCAGTACGTTGGGAGGCAACGTGGTGGCATCAAGACCTCTGTAAACCTCACCTGTGAACGCGTAAACAGCCTGCTTGGCATTCTCTTCGGTAAAAGGCAGATGCCAATTCTGATTTCTTTCGTAATTCAGCTTTCCCAGGGCGTCAGAGATCGACATCAATTTCGAGAGGGAACGTGCAGATTTTTTCTTCAAAACCTTGCTCAATCGTTCCGCTTTGTCCAAAAAAATGGGTTCCGAATAGGCATCTAACGGAGCCTCAGTTTCAAAGTCGAGTGATTTAGCTGGTGATATAAGAATTTTCATGTGTCTTGATATTTAGTTCAAAATAGTTAATTCAAACTTGCTTCGCTTCACTTGAATCCGTCTGGACTCAACGCGTTTTTGAAAAAACAAATTTACGAAAACAATGACTTATGACCGAATGTCTTTTCTGATCAGGACTCCCTGTCCGGATTTTGAGATCTTGTATACACCCGCCATTTTTCAAGACAAGATGTCATGTCAGCAGGAACATCTGATTCAAACTCCATGATCTCACCCGTTGTCGGATGCTCAAATCCCAAGGTGCGTGCATGCAGAGCCTGACGGGGAAGAACTTTGAAACAGTTATCGACAAACTGCTTGTATTTGCTGAAAGTCGTCCCTTTCAGGATTTTGTCCCCTCCATAACGCGCGTCGTTGAACAAGGGATGGCCCAAAAATTTGAAATGTGCCCTAATCTGGTGGGTTCTGCCGGTCTCCAGGCGACACTCGACAAGTGTTACGTAGGAGAAACGCTCGAGAACTTTATAATGAGTGACCGCGTGCTTGCCCTGATCCCCTTCGGGGTAAACATCCATCTGCAGCCGGTTTTTCATGCTTCTTCCTATATTGCCTTCGATCGTGCCCTCTTCATCCGCAAGGCTGCCCCAAACCAGCGCCAGATATCGCCTCTTGGTTGTCCGGTTGTAGAATTGACTCGCGAGGTGAGCCATGGAATACTCTGTTTTCGCAACCACCAGCAGGCCACTGGTGTCTTTGTCGATACGATGTACAAGACCGGGTCTGTCGCCAGAGTTGTTAGGCAAATTCTGAAAGTGATGGATCAAACCGTTGACCAGCGTTCCGGTATAATTTCCGTGCCCCGGGTGAACGACCAGGCCCGCAGGCTTGTCGATTACAATCAATTCGTCGTCTTCATAGACAATGTTCAGGGGAATATCCTCGGGCACGAGCAGGTTCTCATGCGGCGGATGAGCCAGAACGACACGAACTATATCGTGAGCCTTGACCCTGTAATTGGACTTTACCGGAACCTCATTGACCAGAACATTTCCTGCTTTGATTGCGAGCTGAATCTTGTTTCGTGTCGCGTTTTCTATGAAATTCATCAGGTATTTGTCTACGCGCAGCGGCTCCTGACCTTCAGCAGCGACGAATTTGTGATGCTCGTAGAGCTCGTCGTTGATCTCATGTTCATTCTTGTCATTCATGAATCACTGGATCTCCTCCCTTTCTTCCAAACCGTCACCGAGGACCAGGTCAATTACCGTGTTTTTCGGCAGGCGAACGCCGGGTTCTATTTTCTTGCCTTTTACCTCGAGGCCCCGGACCACATCTTTTCCAAGATCCGGAATATAGCGCTCCTTTCCAATTTGAAATCCAACGGATTTGAGCTGGGTCACAACCTGGCGTTTGGTGTTATCTATGACATTGGGCACGGATATCTTGCGATAGTCGGTGGGGTTCAGGGTCAGATATATCTTCCTGTTCTCCTTAACAAAATCTCCGGCAACAGGATTCTGCTCGATAACACTTTTTGGCGGATACTTTGGGTTGAACGAAGCCGAGTCAATAACTACATACCGCAAACTGAGATCAGCGAGCTTCTTTTCGGTTTCTTCGAGACTTAGCTTCTCAAGGTTTGGAACCGCGATTCTTTCATCGTGCTTGGTATGGTAATTCAGCCATTTTCCGAGGATGAAGACCAGCAGGAGACTGACGGCCGCAACCAGGATTACTGTTCTCAAGAACTCTTTGCTTTTAAGGTATCCGAATAAGCTCATCTGGGTGAAAAATTTTTCAAATATAAAGGATTTTCACTAGGCGGCCCCACTCCCTGCACCCATTGAAGTCTTTTTCGTAAGTTTGTTTTGAACCAACTAAACTGGCAAACGCCGCGGCTGAATGAAAAAAAATATTGCCATCATCATGGGAGGCTACTCCTCGGAGGCCGGCATCTCGCTTAAAAGCGGACAAGTTGTATACGAAAACCTCAACCGCGACAAGTACGTCCCACATCGCATTCACATCTTGAAGGACAAATGGGTGTATGTGGACGAGGCGGATCGTGAACACCCGATCAACATGGAAGATTTCAGCACTACGGTAAACGGGTACAAGACACGATTTGATTTCGTATTCAATGCCATTCACGGTCACCCTGGTGAAGACGGGACGATTCTCGCCTATTTTGAATTGCTCGGTCTTCCGCATTCCTCGGCTTCCTTTTACCAGATGGCCGTTGCGTTCAACAAGCGCGACTGTTTGAGTTTGTTGAAACCTTACGGGGTGCACACGGCAAAGTCCGTTTATCTCAACCAGGGCGATGAAATTGATCACGATTCCATCATAGCTCAAACAGGTTTGCCTTGCTTTGTGAAGCCCAACCGGGCTGGATCCAGCTTTGGAATCACCAAGGTGTATAAAAAACAGGACCTGGATGCCGCTCTGGAAAAAGCCTTTTTGGAAGACGACCAGATACTGATCGAAGAATTCCTCGATGGCACAGAGGTTTCAGTAGGGGTCATCACCCTTGGTGGCAAAATAAAAGCCATGCCGATCACAGAAATCGTTTCGGAAAATGATTTCTTCGACTACGAAGCCAAATACCTGGGCGCGTCCCTGGAGATAACCCCCGCGAGGATTTCGGAAACACAACGAAAGAATGTGGATCAAGAGGCCCGTAGAATTTACAAGACCTTGCAGCTGAAAGGACTTTCAAGAATTGATTTCATGCTCGTTGGGGACACACCGTATTTCATAGAATTGAATATGGTCCCGGGTCTGTCCGCTGAGAGCATTCTTCCGAAGCAAGCGAAAGAGGCGGGTATGAGCCTGACCGAGTTGTTCGATAGCGCCATTGAAGGTAACATTAATTGAATTCCCAAATTGAATTCCCATGAAAAGAGCCGTATTTCCCGGATCATTCGATCCTTTGACCCTAGGACACACCGATGTGATCGACAGAGCCCTTCCGCTGTTTGACGAGATTATAATTGCCATTGGAACCAATTCCTCAAAATCTTACATGTTCTCCCTGGAACAGAGACAACGGTTCATTGAAAAAACCTATCAGGGCGAGCCCAAAGTGAGAGTGGATACTTATGAAGGCCTTACAATCGACTATTGCAAAAAGATTGGGTCCGATTTCATACTCAGGGGACTTAGAAATCCCGCTGACTTCGAATTCGAAAAAGCCATTGCCCAGACCAACCGGAAGATGTCAAAAATAGAGACCGTGTTCCTCCTGACCAGTGCAGACACCTCCTATATCAGCTCAAGCATAGTCCGCGACATTCTCGTCAACAAGGGTGACGTCTCCATGCTGGTTCCACCAGCCGTGATCACAGATGATATTCCGTAAGGCTTTTGGGAAAGAGCTCAGGGTTTGCGGCCAGGTGATACCTCGGATCATCAATATCGTCGATGATGATATCCTGGAAAAGCGGATCCGATTTGTATA
>JAUIKV010000092.1 GCA_030430615.1 Bacteroidia bacterium | reverse complement strand
TCCAAAGAGGTTTCTGGCTTTTACTTTGAATTCGTATTTTCCAGGTGGTAAGTTGATGTATTCTTTTGATGTTTGTCTCGAATATTCAGACCATTCTTTATCCAATCCTTCGAGAAACGTTTTATACACCATCGCTTCCTGTGATATGTACAATGGAGCCGCGAACTCAATGTTGACATTGTTCCTGTCATATGGGATTTGTAATCGATCCGGGGCCGGTATGTTGCTGGCATATATTAATGAGTCTCCCGACATGGTTACAGATCTGACAATACTTTTGAAGTCAGGAATATAGGATTCTTCAAGTTTTCCTTCGTACCTGAAAAGACCGTCAGGGCTGTAGAACCAAACTACTTGTGAGCCGTCAGCCTTTGGCTTTTCGGGATATATACCCCATAATATTCTGTTTTTCAATTCTTTAAACGCTGAGGTATTCATTTCATATTCACCGTTTTCATTCAATGTGCTGATAACAATCTGCCCGTTGATTCTGAACCAGATTTTTCCTGCCGGATCCGTTACAGGGTGTAAAAACCCACCTTGATCATCAGAATTGGCGAAATCCTCGTAATAATAACTCGTCCTCTCAAACTGTTTCTTATTCTCGTCGAACTTATAGCTGTAAGTACTATCTCCATCACCTGAGAAAAAATGTAACTCGGTGTCATGCTTCCAGAACCCTAACCCGTTTTCGGGAACTCCGTTTTTTTCATCATAAACCTCTATTTGTGGATCACTCAAATCAATTTTACCATCGACGATAGTAGTTTTAAAATATTCGATGCTGCCGTCCTCATCCGATTCAATCCAAAAGTTTCCTTTAGAATCTTCCAACATGCTTCCATTTCCTCCGAATCCGTAGAAGAAATTGATATTTATTTCAGGTGTGGTACCCTCCATTTCAAATTGCTTACTGTCTTCGTTAAAATAGAAGCTTGCAATACCTTGATTATGTGCTATATACATTCGATTTGGATCAAATTCAGAGAGCAGCAGGTCATTTGCTCGTAAATCGTAGTTAACACTTTTTCTGACATACTTCCAGGAAGTGCCTTCGATCTCAATCAAACCCATATCTCCCGTCCCTGCATACAACCTATCTTTATGCTCGACAAATGCACGGGACTGGCCAAAGGTTCCATCAAGATAATGGACTCTACTTTCTCCGTCTTTGATGTAATAAATTCCACTGTTGGTTCCAATGTATAAAATGTCGTCTTTTTTATAGACATCAAAGGCTACATTGGAGGGTAGCCCCATATTTGAGTCTATGAGCGATAAAGTGCTGTTTAAATTAATGCTTGAGATGCCGTTGAAAAGGGGCAACCACAAAACATTTCTTGAATCGAGATATGCAAAAGTTGCGAATCCATCTTGAAGACCATTCTTGGTTGAATAATCCTGAATCAAATTGCCATCGTGATCAATGCGAAAAGCTCCACCGCCAGAAGTGTTAAATATGAAATCTCCATTTTCGAGGGCAAGTCCCGGCAAATACAATGACTGCCCAATGACTTCTTCAGCTTCGGTTTCGAAGGGCTCAAATTTTTCGCCGTCGTAAATGAAGAAGCTCTTGGACCTTGTTCCAATGAGTAATCTTTTGTCATCATAAGGAAGTATGGAATAAACTCTTTCATCTGCAAACTGCTCCCCTCCGGGGACCAGTTCAAAGGTGTCTTCATCCGTTAGATAGCAGAGTCCGCGATTCCAGATCCTCAGGTAATAGACATCATGTACAATTTGTCCCACGTGATAATCATCTTCGGATGGGATTACCTTAATGCTTTCCCCATCCCAACAATAGAGTTTGGCTTGCGTCCTGAATATAATCCGTCCTTTGTAATAGTCAGTTTCCCAGACTTCCTCGAAGGTCCGGTGCTCTTCTGGGACCTTATCCAACAGAGATACGTATTCGAGCTCACCATTAGACTTCTTTTCCAAATAACCAAAGTCACCGCCGCCTCCAACGTAAATCACTCCATCATCGTCCATGGCAAGCGAGCGACCACCTGCATCGGTCTCAATGAGATTCCAGGTAACGCCGTCGAATTGTAAAATACCGGCGCCATTGGCAAAATACATGATGCCATTCTGGTCTTCCAGCGCCCACCAATTAATAGGCCCAGCTTCGTAATCTCGATAAGAATAATTTGTGATTACCGGTCTTCCAGTTTGTCTCTGTGCCAAAACGGGAGACAACCATAAAAGACAAGAAAAGAGCAAAATTAGGACATAGAATTTCCTTGACGGAGCGTGATGATTAAGGCGTTGCATAGTTGATCAATTGATAGGGATTGATTTCTAATCCTGATTAGATTTCTGTTAAAGTACAAAAAAAAATGATTTAGTTGCTGAGAATTAGCTTTCTAGGTGAAATGTTCAATTAAATAAGCCATACGCGCCGGTTAAATGGAACAATTCGCACGGAACAAAACAAATAGATTCCTGAAGATTTTAGCCTTATTTTTGCGGGATGTTAAAAGTGCGTGACCTTTCATTTGCTTATTCACCAGAGATTCCTGTGTTGGATGGAATTAGTTTTGACCTGGAAGCCGGGGAGCATCTCTGTGTCATGGGAGAGAGCGGATGCGGAAAGTCCACCCTTCTCAAGGCTATTTATGGGCTTCTTGACCTCGACAAGGGGAATATGTCTTGGAAAGACCAACCGATCCTGGGGCCTGCGTATAACCTGGTTCCGGGGGTGCCTTTCTTCAAATACGTAGCCCAGGAGAATGACCTTATGCCATTTACCACAGTGTCCGACAATGTTTCCAAGTATTTGTCAAGGATTGACATGGAAGAGTCGAAGAGGAGAACCGAGGAGCTCCTCGAGGTGATTGGGATGACCGATTTTGCCGAGATTAAAGTAAAGAACCTCAGCGGGGGTCAAAAACAGCGGGTCGCCCTGGCAAGGGCACTTGCCTTGAACCCGGAACTTTTATTGCTCGATGAGCCCTTCAGCCAGGTCGACAATTTTAAAAAGAACTCCCTGCGCAGGACCTTGTTCGGTTACCTAAAGGAAAAGAAGATAGCCTGCATCGTGGCCACGCATGACAGTGATGATGCCCTGTCTTTTTCAGATCGAATGGTTGTGATCAAAGAGAACCGACTACACGCTACAGGTAGTCCTTCAGGGCTTTTCAAGAATCCACCAAGCAAATATGTCGCTTCCCTTTTCGATGATGTAAATGAGATCAATGTAAATGGAGAGAAGATCTTGCTGTACCCAGATCAGATTCGCATCGTTGAGGATTCAGAGACTACAAGAAAGGTTTCGTCATCCGGGAAGGTCTCGCCATCCGGGAAGGTCTTGCCATCCGCTATGGTTTTGCGCTCCTTTTATAAGGGTACGCATTGGCTGATCCAGTTGAGTTTTCAGGATCAGGTCGTTTTTGTCAATCATCATGAAGGTGTTCCCGTGGGACAGCAAGTGTCTTTGGAATTCTAACCGAGCACCGACTGCTTGCTGGCAAGGAAGGGCTGATCATAATGACGCGTTCCCGTCGCTTTATACAAGGCATTGGCAACAGCTCCCATGATTGGTGGGAAGGGTGGCTCCCCGAGGCCTGTCGGTTTGATTTCGCTTTTGACGAAATGAACTTCTATGGATTTGGGTGCTTCCGGATGTCGAATCAGTTTGTATTTGTCGAAATTGTTCTGTTCGGGAACTCCATCTTTAAAAGTGATTTGTGAATACAAGGCATGCCCGATTCCATCTACCACGCCTCCTTCGGCAAGGTTGGTCGCAGCATCCGGATTGACAACGATTCCACAGTCGATTGCGCAGTACACTTTTTGAATCACAGGCTTTCCGCTTTCCACTGTCATATCGAGAACTTGGGCAACGTAGCTGTTGTGGCAGAAATAAGCGGATACACCACGATGAACATCCGGATCTTCTTTGCCCCAATTCGACTTTTCTTTTACCAGTTTCAGCACGCCGGCATAGCGATCTGCTTCATAATCGTTTTCTTCACCCACAGGATTCTTCTGAGCCCTGTCAAGCAGTTCTAGTCTGAAATCAATAGGGTCCTTTCCGGCGAGCTCGGCTAACTCATCCAGGAAAGATTGCTCAGCTCCTGCAATGAAATTTGACCTTGGAGCCCGAAAGGCGCCAGTTGTGATGTTCGAATCAATCGTCCAGTCTTCTGCGAGGTAATTGTCAACCGCCCCGGCAGGAAAACGATTCGCAGCCAAAGGACTCTCCGGAACACCTCCTGTTCTGACATGGAAGGCGATCACGTTGTTGTTCTCATCCAGACCGGCACGGTAAGTGGCATGGTAGGAAGGGCGATAGGTTCCAAAGGTCATGTCATCTTCTCTCGAGTAAACCAGTTTTACCGGTGCTTTCAAGCGTTGAGAGATGACACCTGCTTCCGTCAGAAAATGACCATAGAGTCGCCTTCCGAAACCTCCACCCATACGGGTCATTTTAATGTCCACTTGCTCGAGGGTCATGCCCAGTCTTTCGGCGACACTCCGTTCCATGAATTCCGGGGTTTGAATTGGCCCTACCAACTCAGCCCTTTCATCGGTGACGTTGGCAAAGAAATTCATGGGCTCCATCGTATTGTGAGCCAGGAAGGGGCAGGTGTATGTTCTTTCGATCACCTGTGCCGCACCCGTAAAGGCATCTTCGGGGTTTCCGTCTCTTCTCACTACTTTGCCGCCGGAAGCCGCCATCTCAGCCATTTGCGATTTGTGCGCCTGGGTGCTTTCAAAACCGGCAGGGGTTCTCTTGGTCACTTCGCGCCCGAAAAGACTCAGGGTCTCGGTCGTTTCCTCAATTGGCTCCCAGGTGAGGTTCAACGCTTTTTTTGCATTCATGACTTCCCAGGTGGTTTGACCCACCACCACGACCAGATCTGTAAAGGCACTTGTGTCAAACGCACTTTTGCTGTAATCGTCGTTAAAGGTTTTCATCGTGAATACATCTTTGATTCCTGGCATGGACCTGGCCGAGGAATCATCAAATGATTTGAGCTTGAGACCAAAGGCGGGCGGATGCGCAATCATTGCGATCAGCATTCCTTCTTCGCTATAGTCCAAGCCGTAAAGGGGCTGACCTGTGACTATCTTCAATCCGTCGACATTCTTCCGGGAGGTGCCAATGATCTTGAAGTCTTTAGGTTCCTTTAATTCGACTTCCGTCGGAACCTCCAACTTTGCAGCGGCTGAGGCAAATGCGCCAAAGCTGTCTGATTTTCCCGAAGCTTCATGGATGAGCACTCCTTCCCGCGTGGTGATCTCTTCAGCAGGTACCTGCCAGGCCTGAGCCGCCGCCGCAACGAGCATTTTTCTGGCCGACGCTCCGGCCATCCGAAGCCCATCCCAACCCTGCCGGATGGATTGACTTCCACCAGCCAGCTGTCTTGTGAAAATTTCTGTGTTGAGCGGTGCTTGCTCGACAATGACATCATTCCAGTCCACATCGAGTTCCTCGGCCACGATCATGGGCATGGACGTTTTTACGTTTTGACCGATCTCCGGGTTCGGTGACATGATGGTGACCAGGCCATTTTCACCGATCTTGATGTATCCGTTGATCTCGAACCAGTCTTTAGGCATCTTTTTGACCTCTTCCGGGCTCGGGTTGCAGGAAGCGAGCCAGCTGAATCCAAGCATCATTCCTCCGCCGGCAAGGGCAGTGCATTTCAAAAAAGATCTTCGACCGTATGTTGTTTTAATTACTGTCATGGTGGTGGATTTAACGTTTAGGAATTTGCTGCGAGCTTAATCGCTTTTTTTATTCTTGTGTAGGTCCCGCAGCGACATAGGTTGCCTTGCATTGCCGATTCAATCTCCTCGTCGCTTGGGTTCGGATTGTTCTTTAGAAAAGCGGCGGCCGTCATGATCTGCCCAGCCTGACAATAACCACATTGATAGACATCGGTCTCCATCCATGCCTTTTGAACGGGGTGGTCACCCTTTTCAGAAAGTCCTTCAATGGTTGTGACTTCTTGATTTCCGACCGAAGAGACCGGGAGCTGACATGAGCGTACAGCGACGCCTGCCAAATGAATGGTGCAGGATCCGCATTGCGATATTCCGCAGCCGTATTTGGTTCCCACCAGCTTCAGGTGATCACGAAGAACCCAGAGAACAGGGGTCGCGGGGTCAACATCTATTTGTTGTTTTTTTCCGTTAACGGTTAAGTCGAAGATTGCCATGGAATTAAGTTTTTTTAAAAATAATAAAATGATGTACATGTCAGTTACGAAAATCAATCAGTTTGTAATAGAGAATTGAGATTCGGGATAATCAGACGTAACCAGGCGAGCAATTTTTCTGGATCAGGTGGAAGAATCTCTGAATTTTGAAGGGCTGATCTTCACGTGCTTCCTAAAAAAATTACTGAAGTGCGTGCCTTCCTTGAAATCAAGGGCATCGGATATTTCCGAAATGCTCCATTGACTTCGTTTCAATAATATTTTCGATTCTTTGACGATGCGATCCGCGATGATCTGAGAGGTGGTTTTTTCTGTTGTCTTCTTCAGGGCACGGTTCAAATGGTTCACGTGAATATTGAGTTGATCGGCGAATTGTGAAGGAGTTCTGAGCTGAAGCTGCCTGTGATTTTCATCTATGGGAAATTGCCTTTCGAGCAGCTCAAGAAAAAGCTTTGAAATCCTATAGGACGCATGTCGACTCTCTGGACCAGATTGCCTGACGGGATTCATTTTCATCCCATAGTGAACAAGCTCCATGACCTGGTTGCGAAGAGCGTCGTATTTAAAGGCGTAATCCGAGTTGATCTCTTCGAACATTTTCTTGAACATGCTAGACACCTTTTCGACCTGAGAATCGCTGAGTTCAAAAAGGTGCTCTCCTTGAGGCTGGAACACCTGAAAGGCATCTATGTTTCCATATCCCGAAAAGAACTCGCGATCAAAAATGCAATAGACACCACTTATAATGTCGTTGGTGTTTTCCCATTTGTATGGAATCTGGGGGTTCGAGAAAGACAAGGCCTGCTTCTTCACCTGGATCACCCGGTCGGCGTAGTTCACGGTTCCACCTCCGATCACGAGCATAATCTTGTAGAAGTCCCGTCGGGCATAAGGGATGGGCCTCGCGTTCTTGCCTATGAACGGATCCAGTTTGAAAATATTGAAATGCCCGATATCCTTGCGAAGGTTGTCCGGGATCCAGTCAAATTTTCTTTTGTAAAACTCTTCCAGCGTTTCCATTTTCTCTCTATTAGATGTTGATCCAGTAAGTTACTTTCAAATTAATGGAGCGATAACGCGGTGAAACCGGATCTATGAAATAGTTGTCATTATAAACTAGAAACAGGTCCGAAAGCGGAGCAAATCGCCACTGCAGCCTGGAATTGATTCCGAAGTTTTCTCTTTGGTTGCTGTACTGGATCAGCGTAGACCAAAACAGGGACTTACTGAAAGTGATCTCGACCCGGGGACTCAGAAGCCAGATGTCAGCTTCTGAATAGGGTTCAGGAAGTCGAATGCCGTCGTAGTTGAGAGCCAGGCTTACCTGGGCCCAGGGCTGAAATCGCAGGGCAACCTCACCGGCAAAAGAAAAAATGTTTCCGTTGAAGAACTGACCGGTTGTAATTGAGCCTTTGTAAGTAAGTCGATTTGTCGAATTCGAAGAATACTCGCCTGTCACCTGATTGAAAGTATAATCGGAATCAGCTGGCAAGGGCACTGCGTCATCGTTTCCCGTAGGATCAAATTCTTCGGTCAGGTAGATGTAGTTGTTGGCCGCTCCAAAGGCCATGGTGGACCGATCTTTGAAATCAGCCTCCCATCGCAATCGAAAGAGTCTGTCGGTATTTTGATAGTCCAGGGTAGGCCTCCAATAATTGATGACTAGAAAATTGCCCGCATGTCGAGTTATTTTGCTGTTTTTGGGATAGAATTTCTTTTCGCCGAAGATGCCGTGCTTGATAATATCATTGCGGGGAACAAAACCCAGATCGGCCCTGAAATCATTATCTACGAAAGTGAGGTCAGTTACAAAGGTGTAGTCTCGGGTATTGTAATTTATCATGGCCTGGGTAGAGAAGTTTCCATCGCTGTCACCGGGTTGAAAAGATTTGTTCACATAAAACTTGCCGCTCCAAACATTGTTCGAAGAGGCCAAATTGAATTCGGCTCCTAAGACGCGATTGAATTCATCTTCTTCATCGAGAAAATCGTAATCCTGAAAGGTTTGCCTGTTAATGAAGAAAACTCCGATATTGGATCGGCTGAAAACCTTGCGTTGCAAAACGAACATCATGTTGTTGTTGGACGGAATCTCGTTGGGGATGTCATCGTCAGTTTGAATATTGAGAAACCCCAAACGCCAATCCTCATTGAGCTTGCCACTGAGTCGCACTCCGCCAAGGATTGGATTCTCGATGGTGTTATCTTCTGCATCGGTCGCAAGGCCAATGCGCCTCGAAAAGAAAGGTCTGGCCTCAGTGAAGGTGTTTCCAAAACTTGCGAAGAGGTCTATGTTATCAATAAAAAACTGTCTTTTCTCTGGGAGTCGCAATTCGAATCGCGTCAGGTTGGTGAAGATATCATCTACCTCGACGTTTGAAAAATCAGGATTTATCGTGATGTCGAGGTTCATGCCGTTTCCGATGGATACTTTGGCATCTCCACCAATTTTATATCGGAGGTCGCCTTCGGAGATTTCAAAATCTCGTTCCGCTATGGTGTTTATGTAGGGGATCAAACTAAAGGGCGTTCGCGATTTTCCCAGGGGACGGTCGAATTCAAGTTCACCCATGAACGCGAGACTCGAAAGTCGCTGGTTCTGTGGCACCCGAAATGACGTGCTCTGCTCGTTGGTTTGCAGATTCCAGCGAAAAGCCCTGAATCTCCATTTGGTAGATCCTTCCAGAAATTTGAGTGAGGTAAAAGGGATCGCGATCTCAACGATGTATCGATCGTCAT
>JAUIKV010000091.1 GCA_030430615.1 Bacteroidia bacterium | reverse complement strand
CCGCGAAATAATTTGAGTGCTTGCTGAAACAACTTGAAAATCGAACATAAACTCAGTATCTTTATAGTTGATTTCACAACCCCAAAAAACCATTTAAAATGAGCTACTACATAGAAACTAAACTCCGTGATATCAATTTCGAAGACGCGATAGAAAAAGTCACAAATGAGTTGAAAAAAGAAGGCTTCGGCGTCTTGACCGAAATTGACCTCAAATCCACATTGAAGAAAAAGCTCGATGTGGACTTCTACAATTACAGAATTCTGGGCGCTTGCAATCCGCCCTATGCACACAAAGCATTGATGGCCGAAAACAAGATAGGCACAATGCTACCCTGCAATGTCATAGTTCAGGAGAGAAATCCCGGGGAAATAGAAATTTCGGCGGTCGACCCGATTGCCTCGATGCAAGCCATAGAAAATCCGGAATTGGGGGCTTTGGCTCAAGAGATTCGAGACAAGCTCAAAACTGTCATCGAAGCCGTTCGATGACACCCTGGTACTGAAAACTGAATTTCTTGACGCCCAGGGAAACCCATTTGTCACCCAGGAAATCATAGAACCCGTAGTTCAACTCAAAGTCTTCTATTTGCACCGTGTAGATGGGCACACCCTTTTCAGAACCCGCCCTGACGATGGTCAGAGGGCTTCCAAAGTTGCCGTTTGTGATCCATTCGAAACTTTTTTCATTTTCTATATCTCTCACATAAACAACATTATAAGTTCTTATATCTCCAGTTTTACTAAATATATAAGAACCTTCGAGACTGCCGCTTCCCAAGACGGGTATTAAAACAATCATGTCCTTTTCTCCATCTTCAGAAACCTCCTGGACCAATCGAATCTGATCCTCCTCTCCTGCTTCCCCTGCTCGCTCCCAGTACAAGTTGGATTCAATTTTATACAACGCGTCATCCAATTGAAACTCGCTCTCGACAAAAGTAGGATCCACCTCTTCATCCGAGCAACCGGCCGGCATCGATAAGACTATCAAGAAACTACAAATCCAAATCAACCTACACCCTCTCATATGACGGAAATTACATTCGAATGTTTATCTTGCGAAATGTATAACTTATTTTACAAATTTCAGTAGGGCCATGAAGTCATTTGAACAGCTCAAGTTGAACAAGCCCCAGCTGAAGGCGCTTGATGACCTTGAGATTAGCACTCCCACTCCCATTCAGGAAAAAGCCATACCCGCCATACTTTCAGGACAGGACATAGTTGGATTGGCACAAACGGGAACAGGCAAAACACTTGCCTACCTGCTTCCCATTTTCAAATCCCTCGCTTTTTCCGATCAAAAGCACCCCAGGATTCTGATTATCGTACCCACCCGGGAACTCGTTGAACAGGTTGTCGGGGTGTCAGAAACCCTGACTAAATATCAAAATGTCAGGATAGCCGGAGTTTATGGAGACTCCAATATCAATCGTCAAAAAGAACGCATACACGAAGGGCTCGATGTCGTGATAGCCACGCCGGGAAGATTATTTGATCTGGCGGCGTCAGGCATTCTGCGTCTTTCCTCCATTCAGAAAATTGTCCTGGACGAAGTTGATGAAATGCTCCTGATCGGGTTCAGGCCTCAACTGATGAACATCTTGGATATCCTGCCCTCAAAGAGACAAAACATCATGTTTTCGGCCACCCTTCCCGAGGAAGTGGAAGACTTGATAAACACATATTTTCTTCGCCCCAGAAAGATTGAGATTGTCCCTGCAGGGACGCCACTTGAAAAGATTGAGCAATCAGCCATCTCGGTACCCAATTACAAAACCAAGGTAAACTACCTGCTGAGCGCACTGAAAGAGCCTCAAATGGAAAAAGTCCTTGTCTTTGTCAAGAACAAAAAAATAGCCGACCGACTCTATGAAGACCTCACTGGCTCTTTCGAGGGCGAAATGGATGTCATTCATTCGAACAAGACGCAGAATTACCGATTCCAATCGATTCAAGGTTTCGCCACTGGCTCCAATCGCATACTCATAGCGACCGATGTGGTCTCCAGGGGCATGGATATCCCTGGCGTGTCGCATGTGATGAATTTTGACCTGCCGAAAAATGCGGAGCAGTACATTCACCGAATAGGGCGAACAGGAAGAGCCAGGCAACACGGAAAAGCAATTTCTCTTTTCACACAAGCCGAAGAAGAAATGTTGCTCGAGATTGAAATTCTGATGCTAAAGGAGGTTCCACAAACAGAACTTCCGGAGGACATCGAGATCTCTAAGGTTCTAATGCCGGAAGAGAAGGATCATTCAAAGGACAAGGAGATTAGCCGACCCGAAAAGGATATTCACAAACCGGGTCCCGCATTCCACGAGAAAAAAGACAAGAACAAGAAGGTGAACTTGGGTGGCTCCTATAAGAGAGAGATCAAAAAGAAGTACAAAAAACCCAAAAAGCGACCTCCAAAAAAAAGATAGGAAGCGGCCCAAAGGCATTGCACTTGCAGCAACTCACCTGAAGCATTAAATCTAAATTCGCAACTCGCGGATTTTTTTTTGATCCATCCCGCAATATACTCCTTGGATTACCGTTAAATAATCTCATTAGTTTTTTTTTAAACTAGGGAAAATTGTTATTGTTAAAGAGAAAAACTCTCCAAAATTTTGGAGAGTTTTTTTATGCGTTTAAATTAATTCTAAACCAGTATTTAAATGTATTCTACTTCAAGTAATAGGTTAGATAAAATTTTGCATTATTTTTTTTGTGTCGAACAATATTAGAAAACAATGTTCGTTCTAAATACTCATTAGTTTTTTTATTTTAAAACTAGGGAAAATTGTTATTGTTAAAGAAGAAAAACCCTTCGGATGCGAAGGGTTTTTTGATTTGGCATTGTACTCAATTTCAACCGTCTCCCGGGCACTTTATCAACCTACTTCAAGGCACTTTCAATCACTCTCCCACTGCTTCCGTTTGGAAAGCTAATCTTCAACAAGGAGCTTATGGTTGGGGCAATGTCGATGATCTCCACTTTCTCATGAGTAGCCCCTCTCTTAAAACCTTTTCCGTAAAAAATGACCGGCACGTGGGTGTCATACGAGTAACCTGATCCATGGGTGGATCCATGATGAGAATAGGAAGTGACAGCCGGATCAGGGATCCAGAGAACATCTCCTGACAACTTCTGATTATAGCCTTTCTGCAACCTGGAAAGCATCCCATGGGAAAATTCGGTTCGCTGCAAGGTCATGGCTGTCAGAGCCTTGTTTACTCCTTCGTAATTGATTATCAATTCAACCAGATCATTTGAAACCTCCTCTTTAGAAAGTTTGAGCTCGTTTAATTTTTCAGGCCTCAAAAAAATCTGAAAGTTCGATATGTATTCAATAATTTCAGCACTCCCCCATTTGCTTGCGCAATGCTCGCGAATGAAATTCCCGAATGCAGCCTCGTCAAAATATCCTGCTGGAATCTTTTTGGATTTTAGGTAAGCAGGCACCTGAACCGCCGCATGATCTGCCGTCAGAAAGACCGTGTATTCACCCTTGCCAACTTTTTGATCCAGGAAATTGAGCAAATCAGCCAGATCCCGATCCAAACGCAGGTAAGTGTCCTGAACCTCCTTGGAGTCGACCCCAAAACGATGTCCGATGTAATCCGGGCTCGAAAAGCTTATGGCAAGAAAATCCGTATATCCCCTCGCCCCCAATTTCTCTCCCTCAATGGCCGCCTTGGCAAATTCCATGACCAGGGTGTTCCCAAAAGGAGTCGTTTTGATCAGGTCGTACCCTCCATTGAAATCCTTCAATTCCGGAAGGTCATGTGGAAATACAGGTTTAACCTCTCCTTCAAATGGATTTTCATAAACATTATCATCTTCAATGCTTTCTGTGTATTCTTTAATCGGATAAAGAGTTTCCCATTTCATCCCGATATAGGTTTCTTTCAAACCGGATTCATTGAATTGACTAACCCACTTCGGCAAAGCATCCATGTAGTAGGCACTTGTCACAAAATTGCCTTCCTCCATCCCGTGAAACCAGTAGGAGCCGTTTGAACTGTGCCCTCCCGGAAGTACGGCAGAACGATCCTTGAGGCCAACAGCGATCGTCTTGCCCTTCATGTTCTGAGACAATCTTAGCTCATCGGTCACCGTTGTGGTTAGCATACGGTAAGGAGATTTCTGCTCTGCGGTCGAAGTCGTTCCTACTGCCGGATAATTGAAGTCGTCCACGCAATAGATGGATTTCCTTTCAAACTTGTCGTACCAGTAATTGCTGATTATTCCGTGAGTACTGCCTGTAGTGCCGGTATAGATCGAGGCATGCCCGACAGCTGTGTAAGTCGGAATGTAATTGTAGTGGGAATTCTCGCAGCTGAATCCCTCATTCAACAGTCTTTTGAACCCCCCTTCCCCGTACTTTGAGTAGAATCTGGTAAGATAATCGTATCGCATTTGGTCAACTACGATACCGACAACCAGCTTGGGACGGTCGACTTTGTATTGTGATTGAACAGGGTGCCAGGCACCCATGATAAAAATCGAAAAGAGAAGTATCAATTTTTTCATATCCGGTTTTTGTTTCAAATTTAAGGATTCGCCTGAGGATATGTCGGTCAATTTTTAATATTTTAGCACAGATCAACCACTATGAAATACTTCTCCAACATAGGCGTCTATTTTTTGATGCTCGGGCAGGTTTTCAAAAAACCTCAAAAAATATCTGTCTTCAGGGAGAGTCTGTTCAAGGAAGTCGAGGAGCTGGGTCTCAAATCACTTGGAATCGTCGCTTTCATCTCATTCTTCGTCGGTGGCGTGGTCGCAATTCAGACAGCACTCAACGTAGACAGTCCCTGGATCCCCAAATATCTCATAGGTTTTGCGACCAAAAGGTCGATCATCCTGGAATTCGCACCTACTTTCATGTCTATTATCCTGGCCGGGAAAGTGGGCTCTTACATCACATCCAGCATTGGAACCATGCGAGTAACAGAGCAAATTGACGCTCTTGAAGTCATGGGAGTCAACGCTCTGAATTACCTGGTTTTGCCCAAAGTAGTTGCAGCGGTGCTCTTTTACCCCTTCATTGTGCTGCTGGCCATGTTTCTTGGCATTTTCGGAGGTTGGGCCGCAGGTTTCATGACGGGTCTGTTCTCTTCGGATGATTTCATAACAGGAATACGCATGGATTTTTATCCCTACCTTATCCGCTACGCCTTGATCAAAACCATGGTTTTTGCCTTTGTTATTGCAACCGTACCCTCTTACTTTGGGTTTTATGTCAAGGGAGGATCCCTGGAAGTGGGTCGGGCAAGCACTCAATCCGTGGTTTGGACAAGCATTGTCATCATCCTACTGAACTATTTCTTAACACAAATGCTGCTTGGATAGATGATAGAGGTAATCGACATACACAAGTCTTTTGGCGAACAGGAGGTCCTCAAGGGGGTTTCAACCACATTTCACAAAGGTGAGACCAGCATGATCATCGGATCGAGCGGGTCAGGAAAAACAGTGTTCTTAAAGTGCCTACTGGGTCTTTTCATCCCCGATTCGGGAGATATCTGTTACGATGACAGACACTACCGGAATATGAGCTTATCCGAGAGAAGAGACCTGAGGAAAGAAATGGGCATGGTTTTCCAGGGAGGGGCGCTCTTCGATTCCCAGACCATTGAAGACAACATCAAGTTCCCCTTGAAAATGTTTACCAATCAGACGGAGGAAGAGATGCTCGATCGCGTCAATTTCGTGCTAAAGCGGGTGAAACTTGAAAATGTCAATCAAAAATTTCCTGCAGAATTGTCTGGAGGAATGCAAAAGCGGGTTGCCATTGCGCGTGCCATCGTGATGAACCCGAAATACCTGTTCTGCGACGAGCCCAACTCGGGTCTGGATCCTCAAACCGCCATTGTCATAGACAACCTGATCCAGGAAATCACCGATGAGTATCAGATGATTACGGTGATCAATTCCCACGACATGAATTCAGTAATGGAAATCGGTGAAAAGATCATTTTTCTGAAATCAGGAATCAAGGAATGGGAAGGGTCATACAAGACCATTTTCAAGACAGACAACCAGGCTGTAACAGACTTCGTCTACTCTTCCAACCTTTACAAAAAGGTTCGCGAGGTCTATAACAAGTAATTACTCCTTGCGCATTTGCAGCTCAAATTCCTCATTGGTCTCCTCGTCGAGAAACCGGATGGTATAAACTTCGTCAGAATCAAATGGCGACGGCTGGCTCACGAATTCACAGGGGTCCTCCTCGTCGATTTTTCTGTCGTTAACACTTAGTATTTTGTCTCCGTAATTCAATTTGTCAGGGAGCTCGTCTGACCATACAATGCCGACAATGATCTCACCGTCTCGAATTGTCGGACTGAAACCCAATGACTTTTCTGACAGATCTCGCGGCTCTTCAAAAGGTTCAAAGTAGAGCTCGGAATTCTTGTAGTCGATCGTCACCTTTCCGTAGTTCAAAATTTCCGACCCTATCCTGGATCGGTCTGCGCTCATGGTGACCGTCTTGACATTTCGAAAATCAAAAGCCCCGATGTCAATTTGAGGAATGGTAACACGGTAATGGGTGCGGGATTCAGAGCTGTCAAAAAGGCCGATGCTTTTCGTCCCCCTGCCGGATTCACTCTCGCTAAAAGCCCCCATTTCCTTTAATTTGCCATAATTGTCCAGCGACATGTCGTAAAAGCCCTGCATGCCCGTATCGAAAAGAACGTATTCAGCGGCCTTTCCTTCACCTTTCAAACCAATCCACATATAAGGACTGCTTTGCCCATTCGAAAGACTCAGCTCTATCGCCTCTAAACCAGAAACATTGAAATGCTCCGGGTCATTCGAAACCGACAGAATTTTCTTTTCTGAGTCAATGTGAACCACCGAATTTCGCACCATGTTGCTCCCTATAATTCCGTCCACTCCGAAGCAACCAAGGATGAAATTGCTGTCTGCATCGTTTACTATGGTCGGCGTATCTTCAAATTGAGCTGATCCTATAGAAAGGGAGGGAATTGATATCACTTCGAGCTTCCGGCTACTGTCATTGGCATCCCGAACATTGATCATATTCAACGGTCTGGAGCTTATCTTGTCACTCAACTCTTTAGTGATCAAATTGGGCGCCCCCGTGTCGAAAAGAAACGAGTAGGTCTTTCCTTCTATCTCTACCGGTATGATGATTTTGCCCCGAACATCCCGGTAATTGACGCTGGAGAGGTATTTCCGGCTGGCGGGCTTTCCCTTATTTAGTTTAACGCGCTGGGCGGATCCTAAAACAGGAAGGGCTAAAAAGGCCAGCGTCAGGCACAGAAGCCTCATGGCATATTGCGAATTTCGATATTCTTGACCTTGAGTCTTTGTTCCAGCCATTCTTTGAGTTTCTTCTCCTGATCCTTTTTGTTCTTGTTTCTCACTTTGTTCTTCCATTTGACCGAAACAATGTTTATCGTGTCCATCTTCTCAAAATCAGATCGGTATTCTCGGGCAAAGCTGATCGATTGAAGATCATCATAATTGATTTGGATCTCTTTTAAAATTCGATCGAAATGAACCTCATTGGCGTAATATCTTCTCAGGTCCTTTTCGAGCTCATCGATTCGAAGGTCCTTGTCACGGATCGTCTCGTCCTTGGTGCTCAACATTTTGTGACTGTTGATATAGAGCTCTTTGATTTTATCGATGTCCTCGCGGATTCCGGAGTTGTCCTGGCTCTGAAGGAGCACCAGTTTGGTACTTCCCAGGCCCAGCTCATTCAATTGTTCCTTCCAGCGCTCCTCATCTCTTGAAGAATAATCCTTGCCAAATACATAAAGCTTGATCTCATTGGCGTCATAATCGATGCTCTCCTCGTTCTCACCAATCAGATTGACACCCTCCTCCTTCAAACCTGCGATGAATCTCTCCGCGCGGGTTGTGAAGCGGTTGTAATTGTAAAGAAGGTAGAATTGATAGATGCTGAATGCAAGAACCAGCAGGGCCACGAGTGATGCAATTCGGGCAATCCTTCTCCTTTTTGCATGGTTGATGTATTTCCGCATCGGAAATCTCAAATACTTCGTAATCACAAAGGCAGCCAGAGCGATGTAGATGCTGTTGATCATGAAAAGGAACATGGCAGAGCCGAAATAGCCGAAATTGCCTGTGGCCAGACCGAATCCAGCCGTACACAGAGGCGGCATCAGGGCCGTTGCAATCGCAACACCTGCAACGGTGTTGAACTGTGGCCTGGGTCGGCTGATCGCAATGATCAAAGCGAGACCACCCGAAATGGCGATAAGCACGTCGCGAACGTCTGGCTGGGTTCGCGCCAGCAACTCCGGTGTCGCCTCCTTGAATATCGGTATGCTGAAGAAAAGAAATGAAGTGATAATGCTGAGCGCCACCATGGCTCCAAAGTTGATTACAGAGCCCTTCAAGGTATCCACGTCATTGACTGCTATTGAAAAACCAATTCCCAAAATCGGCCCCATGAGTGGTGAGATAAGCATCGCACCTATGACAACCGCGGTAGAGCTCACGTTCAATCCGATCGATGCAATGAGTATGGAGAAAACAAGAATCCATGCGGTTTGACCCTTGATCGAAATGCCCTCCCGGATTCGTTCGGCTGTAGCTTCTTTATCCGTTCCAACTCTTATGGTGAGCAACTTAGGAATATACTCTTTGAGACTCTCAAAAAACCCTTTGAATTCCTTTTGAACCTCGCCTTGCTGTTCCTTCAATTCTTTGTCGCGTTCCAGCTCTTCTTTGTTCTTTTCTTCCATGGAATTAATGCATAACTGATTTACAACTAAAGTACTAAAATTTGTTCAGAGGAGTTAGGAATTGCCCAACTTGGATTCAGCCTCTTTGGAGACTTCCTTGATGCTTTGCTCCTCGGCTTTCGGAAAGATGAGGAGCGTATCCTCGGTGTCAACAACAATGAAATTGTCAAGACCCTGGATGACAATCCTCTTTCCTCCGG
>JAUIKV010000001.1 GCA_030430615.1 Bacteroidia bacterium | reverse complement strand
CGTGTAAGGACTCGTACCACCACTTACCGTGATGTCAATCGCACCTGTCGACTGACCATTGATCAGTACATCGGTAACCGTATCACTAAGAGACAATGCCGAGGGCTCCGTAACATCAACTGTATCGGAGCTTAGACATCCAGAGTCTAAATCTGTAACTGTTAAAGTATATGTGCCTGCTGAACTTACTGTTGGAGTTAGTGTCGTTGAACCACTATCAATAGTTCCGTCCGAAGTTGTCCACAAGTAGCTCACATCTATGGTGGAACTACCGGTGCCATCTAAAGCCACAGTACCTCCAGAACAGGCAATCTCCTGACTTGTTCCAGCCTCAGCAACCGGGGATTGATCTACAACAACATCGACATCTTCTGAAAAAGAATAAGATTCAAGTACAGTTATTGTTAGGGTGTAAGTATAATTACCTGCTGATAAACCGGCGACCACAGGATCTTCAAGGGTTGAATTGAAACTGTTGGGGCCAGTCCAAACTATATCGTAAATGCTTGGATCGCCAACAGTTGGAATATCTGAGTAAAGTTCAAGATCCTCACCCTCACAAATTGGTGAATTTGAACCAGGATTCAGTTCTACATTACCCCCTTGATTCTCAAGCTCGGAAAATGATATTTCATCATTTCCTGCATTTGGATTACAAACCGAATACGTTACACTGCCCAAAATGATTGCCCTGTTTGCACTACAAGATCCTCCCTGATCTAATGATCCTCCATCCTCGATTAATATCAATGCGTTGGCCGGAAATTCCAAATCGTAATTTGTGTTGCCGGTCCAATCGATATAGCCCGTTGAAGCAATTATAAAAATCTGAGTTTCCAGCGAAGAGTCTCCATTTATTTCCAATTCACCTTCCACAATCAGAGAATTAAAAGATTCAGGAATTGACCCGATTAATCCTACTGTATCGCTAGATTGAATTGTCACGTCATTCGCACCTGGAATCTGGCCTGGGTATCCTTGTCCAACGGTTGGAGTTTCCCATGAGTCTCCGTCCCATCTTTCCCAAGTTCCTAGAGAGGTCCAGTTTCCAGAACCAGCAGACCTGTAATCGCCGGTAGTTTGAGCAAACATTCCAATTGAAAAGAGAAAAAGTCCGAGCAACAATAGGATTCGGATTCCTTTATAGGAATAGAGAGACTTTTTCGAATTCTTTCGCTCGAAAAGATTAAAATTCTCTTTAGGGTTCATTGTTAATTTATCCATACAGTCTGTATGTTTGGTTTTGTTATTGTCTGGTATATACCCAAAGCCCGACTTCACAGAATTCTCTTGTGAAATCAGGATTACATGGTCAATTTTTGATAGTCTACCGAGCATGGGGGGATCGGTCTTCATATCCTATGTTTTATTTAACTATTTGTCTATCAACAATTTAAATGAGAATATGATCGAATCCCTATTGGAGAAGGTCCATTAGCTTTTTTACAAGCTGTTAATAACTCAAGAAAATTGTTAATATCGGAAACGGCCCGTCAACCCCATTATTGCCTCTTTTTTCTCCTGCAAAAAATTTTTTTTTATTGTGTTCTCAGCTTACTTTTTTTTTCGGCATTGTCTTTGAGGAGCCAATTTTGCCGTATATTTGCATTTATTTAGAATGAATCTAATTTATTATGATACAAGTATCTGAAAACGCCAAAAAGAAAGCCATCGAACTGATGACGGAGGATGGCTATGACGCGTCCAAGGATTTTATCCGAGTCGGTGTAAAAAGCGGAGGTTGTTCAGGTCTGTCATATGAATTGAGTTTTGACAGGGAAGAACAGGAAAGCGATAAGGTATTTGAGAGTAACGATGTGCGAATCATTGTGGACAAGAAAAGTTTCTTATACCTTGTAGGAACCACGCTGGATTATTCCGGTGGACTAAACGGAACGGGCTTTACTTTTAAAAACCCGAATGCGAACCGAACCTGCGGATGCGGCGAGAGTTTCTCACTTTAAACAGTATTCAACTAGCGAATTATGAGTAAATACACCGAAGACGATCTAAAGAAGGAACTCGAGACTAAAGAATACGAGTACGGTTTCTATACAGATATTGAATCGGATACTTTTGCCAAAGGTCTGAATGAAGACGTGATCCGGGGAATTTCTGCTAAAAAGAATGAGCCTCAATGGATGACCGAATGGCGATTGGAAGCTTTTCGTATCTGGAAAGAAATGAAGGAGCCGGAATGGGCGAATGTCCGTTATGAAAAACCCGATTTTCAGGCTATTAGCTATTATTCCGCTCCCAAGAAGAAAAAAGAGCTCGAAAGCCTCGACGAGGTGGATCCGGAACTCTTGAAAACCTTCAACAAATTGGGAATCTCGATCGATGAGCAGAAGCGATTGACAGGAGTAGCCATGGATATTGTGGTTGATTCGGTTTCGGTCGCGACTACCTTTAAGGAGACGCTTGCGGAGAAGGGCATTATCTTCTGCCCAATATCTGAAGCGATACAGGAACATCCTGAACTGGTCAAAAAATATTTGGGAACTGTGGTTCCTAAAACGGATAATTTTTACGCAGCTCTCAATTCAGCCGTTTTTACGGATGGATCTTTCTGCTATATCCCAAAGGGTGTGAAATGCCCTATGGAGCTTTCAACCTATTTCAGGATAAACGAAGGAGGTACCGGGCAGTTCGAGAGAACGCTGGTAATCGCTGACGAAGCGAGTTATGTGAGCTACCTCGAGGGATGCACGGCGCCTGCCAGAGATGAGAATCAGCTTCATGCAGCAGTTGTGGAACTCATCGCCCTGGATGATGCGGAGATCAAATATTCAACAGTCCAGAATTGGTTCCCCGGTGATGCTGAAGGTGCTGGAGGAGTCTACAATTTTGTGACCAAAAGGGGAATCTGTCATACCAATTCCAAGATTTCCTGGACGCAAGTTGAAACCGGTAGTGCGGTTACCTGGAAATATCCAAGCTGCGTCCTCAAAGGAGACAATTCAATCGGTGAATTCTACTCGATTGCCGTGACCAACAATTACCAACAAGCAGATACCGGAACCAAAATGATCCACCTTGGTAAGAATACCAAAAGCACGATTATTTCGAAGGGAATATCAGCCGGTAAGTCGCAGAATTCATACCGTGGATTAGTACAAGTGAATTCCAGAGCCGATAACGCCCGTAATTTCTCGCAATGTGATTCGCTTTTGATGGGCAATGAATGTGGTGCACACACCTTTCCATACATAGAAGCGAAAAATAAAACGGCACAGATTGAACACGAGGCAACCACGAGCAAGATTGGTGAGGATCAGCTATTCTATTGCAATCAAAGAGGTATTGACACAGAAAAAGCGATTGCCCTGATCGTCAATGGTTTCAGCAAAGAAGTATTGAACAAATTACCGATGGAGTTTGCCGTTGAAGCCCAGAAGCTACTCGAGATATCGCTTGAAGGTTCAGTAGGATAATCAAGATTGTGCGGTTGAATGACTGCCGAGAATCAAATATCGAGAATCAAATTTTTAGATAGAAGTCATAATAAAGAATTAAGTGAAGAGCAACATGTTACATATAAAAAATCTACACGCAGGGATTGAAGACCGTGAGATCCTCAAGGGAATTGATCTGGATGTGAAACCAGGTGAGGTCCACGCCATTATGGGGCCGAATGGTTCTGGAAAAAGCACCCTGTCGTCGGTCATTGCAGGAAATGAAACATATGAAGTAATGGAAGGTGACATCGAGTTCCAGAACGAGAGCATCTTGGAGCTGGCACCCGATGAAAGAGCACACAAAGGCATCTTCATGTCCTTTCAGTATCCGGTAGAAATTCCCGGAGTGAGCACCACGAACTTTATCAAAACTGCAATCAATTCAAAGCGTAAGGCGCAAGGTCTCGATGAGCTTCCTGCCAAGGACATGCTCAAGATGATCCGCGAAAAGTCACAATTGCTCGACATGGATCGCAAATTCCTTTCGAGGTCGTTGAATGAAGGCTTTTCAGGAGGGGAAAAGAAAAGAAATGAGATCTTCCAGATGGCGATGCTGGAACCTCAATTAGCCATACTCGATGAAACGGATTCGGGTCTGGATATCGACGCTTTGAAAATTGTTGCCAATGGGGTGAACAAGTTGAAGAACGAGAATAATGCAGTCATAGTAATTACGCACTATCAGCGCCTTTTGGAATACATCGTCCCGGATTTCGTACATGTTTTGCACGACGGAAAGATTGTAAAATCTGGCGGCAAGGAATTGGCCCATGAGTTGGAGGACAAAGGATATGACTGGTTGAAGAATTAACATCTATTGAAAGAAATGGATTTAAAAGACAAATTATTGGCCTCATTCATGGCCTTTGAAAACAAGGGCTCTGTCGACCTGGATTCCAAAGTTCACGGAATCCGCACTGAAGCCATTGAAAGATTTGAGCAGAATGGGTTTCCTACCCGGAAAGACGAGGAGTGGAAATACACTTCTCTGAACAGCCTGTTAAAGTCGGATTACAGCGTTTTCCCAAAAGCTGAAACCGCGATCGAATTCAGGGAAGTCAAAAAGTATTTCCTTCATGAGATCGAGTCGTACAAAATTGTGTTTGTCGATGGTGTTTACAGTTCCTTTCTTTCGGATACGACCCATGAAGGTGCTGACATCTGCATTCTTTCATCAGCTCTTAAGCAACCCAAATACAAAATGGTCATCGATCATTATTTTGGTACGGTTGCCGCTAAAAATGACAGTTTGACGTCATTGAATACTGCCTTCTCCAAAGAAGGTGTATTTGTTAATATCCCAAAGAATACCGTGCTACCGAAGCCTATCCAGGTGCTTTATTTTTCAACGGGAAGCGAAAAGGAAATCATGTTGCAACCGCGCAATCTGATTGTCGTCGGTGAGAACTCGCATGTACAGATTTATGAGAGGCATCAGAGCCTTAGCGAGAACGTGGTGTTGACCAATGCAGTCACGGAGATTTTTGCTGCGAAGCGTGCTATTGTGGATGCCTATAAGATTCAAAATGATCGATCCACCTCATCACTTATTGACAACACGTTTGTACAGCAGAAAGATAGCAGTATCGTGTCGGTAAACACCTATTCATTCGGAGGCAATCTCATCAGGAACAACCTGGAGTTCCACCATGAAGGGCAGCACATTACTTCAAATCTGAATGGCATTACCGTGATCAGCGACAAGCAGCACGTCGACAATCATACCCTGGTGCATCACAAGCACGAGAACTGTGAAAGTCACGAGCTGTATAAAGGAATTTTTGATGGTAGGTCTACGGGTGTTTTCAATGGCAAAGTAATTGTTGACAAGGAGGCACAAAAAACAAATGCCTTCCAGCAAAATGACAATATCCTCATTAGTGACAAGTCTAGCATCAACACAAAGCCTCAGTTGGAGATCTTTGCGGATGATGTGAAATGCTCGCACGGTTGCACTATTGGCCAGTTAGATGAAAGAGCTCTGTTCTACATGCAATCCAGAGGCATTCCGAAAAAGGAAGCCAAAGGGCTGATGCTTTTCGCCTTTTGCAACGAAGCTGTCGAGAAAATCAAGATCCCGGCCCTCAAATCGAGGATTGTCAAATTATTGGCAGAAAAGCTTGACGTCGAACTTGATCTGGACCTATAGCTCGACCTGGAATTCAAACTTGATCCACAAATCTCTTCAGCAGAGTTTCAAGGCTTCAATTATTGAGCCTTTTGTTCGTGTTCGTTATGGCGCGTTCATTCTTTTCGTCGATCCATTTCTGACCTTTGATTCTTCGCATGAGATTGTCGTAGTGCCTCATGATGAATATATTGTACAAAGCCTGTGAGAGGTTTCTTGGATTGCGGGCAATCGAGCGCATACTCATTGAAAAACCGGGTGTAACGTAGCGCATATAGTGCCAATAGCCTTCAGGCATGTACAAAGTCTGTCCATGCCCGAGTCTTGTCCTGTACCCGTTTGCATTTTTCAGTGCCGGCCATTTTTCGTAATCCGGTTTGGAAAAATCGATCGATTCATGAGCGATCAGCGAATGGGGCACCTTGTACAAATGCTTTTTTTCTCCAAACGGATAGAGAATGCATTCCTTTTCTCCCTGAAAGTGAAAATGCAGAATATTTGCCAGGTCAATGTCATAGTGCATGAAGGTGTAGGAATCTTCTCCTCCGAAAAATAGCATCGGAAGAGACTTCATCAGGCGCAGACCGATTTCGGGAAAATCAAAATCATTCTGAAGCTCCGGAACCTCCTTCAAAACATTGTAAAGAAAGATGCGATATCGGGTCGGCTCACGCTCTAACAGATCAATGTACTCGCTCATCTTCATTTTGGCATGAGGCTCATTGAACCCATCCTTGTAATCAACAGGGCGATCGTCATAAAGAGGAACGATCTTGTCCCCCACCTTCTCACGCATATAATTGAAATCCCAATTCCTTACTGCGGGCCAGTCCTGCACAAGATTCTCAATGACCACCGGAACCTGGGGTTTGACATAATTCTCGATAAATTCCTTTTTGCTGATGGAATCTACCCTCTCGATCTCCTTTAAATTTAACTCGTTGACAGCCATTTTTAATTAGTCCTTTGGATCAACTTTCTCAATAATCGAATGCTTTTCAAAAAACTCACTACCTCATGGGAATTCACTCGATACAGGAAACAATATCTCGCAACAAACCATTGACATCGAAATCAGGTTCTTCCATAAGACCCATTCTTACGATGACAAGATCCTTGGAGGGGATGATAAATACGTATTGACCCTGGTATCCGTTTGCAGAGAACAAATCTCTGGGCACATCGGGATAGTGTCCTCCGGCATTCAGCCAAAACTGTGCCCCGTATCTTCCATCTGAGGTATTGGTGGGAGTGGACACATAATCGACCCAGGTCGAATCGATGATCTGCTCACCATTCCAGTTCCCTTTTTTCAAATACAACAGTCCGAATTTCGCCCAATCTCTGGTATTTGCCCATCCATAGGAGGAACCTACATAGCTTCCGGAAAGGTCGGTCTCGATAACAGCCGAATGCATGCCGATCTTGTCCAGTAGCTCCCTGTACCAAAAATCCAGGTATTCCTGCTGGTCATTGAACTTGTTTTTCAGGAGGGGTCCGGCGAGCAAATTCGTCGTTCCGGATGAATAATTCCAAGTACTGTCAGGTTTTCCCACCAGGGTCTTGGCAGCTTGCATGGCTCCCATGTCACTTTCCTGAAAAAGCATGACGGTAACGTCAGACATCGTATTGTAATCTTCTTCCCACTCCAGGCCGCTGTTCATATGAAGCAGGTCATTGTATGTGATTTGCTTTCTTTCATCATCCTCCCAATGGGCGATCCCTACAGGCTCATAGATGTCAATTTCTCCTTTCCTCGAAAGTATTCCATACACGGTGCTGGTTATGCTCTTGGTCATCGACCAGCCCAAAATGGGTGTAGTTGCATCGAATCCTTCTGAATAGTTCTCAGCGATGATTTGATCCTTATATACTACCAACAATGAACGAGTCCTTTTGTCTTCCATACCCGGGGTATCGAAAGCATTTTGGACTGTAGCCTTCAATTTCTGATAATTCACCTCTTGAAAAACGGTATCCTTCTGAGGAAGGTTTCCGTAAGGAAAGGGCAAAGATTTCGGAGCTCCGAACCTTTGAGGCACTTTGAATTGCATCCCTTCGACATAATCCTTATTTACTAAAACTGCACCCAGTCCCTCTATGTAAACAGCCGTTCGCTTATTGAGGCCGAATACCGTCGAACTCACTGATTTGTCCTTCAAATTAACTTTGTTGCTCGACAAGCTCACAGGCAGGAACCCATTATCTCCTTCTTCAATGGACTCCTGACTCCTCCCGGCCAGGAACATGCCAGAAGCGACATTCTTTGAGGCGAAGCCCGTCAAGATGTCTAATCTCGGATAGTTGACCACAACTGCCCAGACAATTGCAATCAGAAATATTGTTAAAAGAGCTTTATAGGACTTACGCATAACTTGGTTGATGAGAAATTCGAACAAAAATAATAATATTCACATCGCAATGAGCTGATTGCAGGCATTCTTTCGTAATTTTGTATTTTGAATGATTCTAAATAAACCCATGTTACAAAGCACCGTTTTTGACGTTAAGAGCATCCGAAAGGAATTCCCGATTCTGGATAGAAAGGTGAATGGACACCCCTTAATTTACCTCGACAATGCGGCTACTTCCCAGACACCCAGGGTCGTGATTGACGCCATCGTTGATTACTACAGTCGATACAACGCGAACATCCATCGGGGAGTCCATAGTCTCAGTCAGGAAGCCACTGATGCTTACGAACAGGCCAGACAAAAGATCCAGGAGCATTTCAATGCTTCAAAACCTTACGAAATCATCCTGACCTCGGGCACTACGCACGCCATTAACCTGGTGGCGAATGGCTTCGCGGATATTCTGAAAAAGGGAGATGAGATTATCGTTTCAGCCCTCGAGCACCATTCCAACATTGTTCCCTGGCAGATGCTCTGTGAGCGAACGGGAGCCGTGCTCAAAGTGATTCCGATGTCGGAGGAAGGCGAACTGGATATGTCCGCCTACCGTGATCTGCTCAACGTGAGAACCCAACTCGTTTTTGTAAATCACGTTTCCAATGCACTTGGAACCATCAACCCTGTAAAGGAGATCATCGAGCTGGCGCATGAAAACAATGCCGCAGTTTTAATAGACGGGGCCCAGGCAACTCCCCATATCAAACCCGATGTGCAGGAACTTGACTGTGATTTCTACACTTGCTCCGCCCATAAGATATGCGGTCCAACGGGCGTGGGAATGCTTTTTGGCAAGGAAGAGTGGTTGAATAAGCTTCCACCCTACCAGGGAGGTGGTGAGATGATCAGTGAGGTGACCTTTGAAAAGACGACCTTTGCAGATCTCCCGCATAAATTCGAGGCTGGGACGCCCAATGTCAGCGGGGTCATTGCTTTTGGAGTAGCCTTGGATTTCATGAATGGAATTGGTTTTGACCGCATTGCGGCTTATGAGCATGAATTGCTCGAATACGCGACAAAAAGACTTCTGGAAATCGAAGACCTTAGAATCTATGGGCCTGAGTCGAACAAGGCATCCGTAATTTCCTTTAACATTGAAGGCATTCACCCCTATGATATTGGAGCGATAATCGACAAACTGGGCATCGCTGTTCGAACCGGACATCACTGTGCTCAGCCCATCATGGATTTTTACCGGATTCCGGGAACCGTAAGAGCCTCTTTCGCTTTTTACAATACTAAAGAAGAAATTGATATTTTTGTAGAAGCCGTCAAACGGGCAAAAAACATGCTATTATGAAATATTTGATACTACTGCTCATTCTCTCCTGTACCTCGGCACAGTCTGAAGAGATTCAAACCCTTTACATTGCTGATCACCTGGAGGATTGCACCGGTGTTTCCAGGCAAAAATGCATGCTGATCAAAGAAAGCCCCGATGCGGATTGGACCTATTTTTATGACAAAATTGCCGGTTTTAATTACGAGGAAGGCTATTCTTACGAGTTGCGCGTCAAAGTTGAAAATGTCGAGAATCCGCCGGCAGACGCGTCCAGCAAGAAGTACACATTGACTGAATTGGTTTCTAAAACACTTTCTCAAGAAAGTGCTCAAGGGGGAGACGATCTGATCGGAACCTGGAAAGTCATTCAAATGGACGGGTTGGAGTCGATGAAAAACTTTCCCACTTTTGTTTTTGCCAGAGACGAGAACAGGGTTTCCGGTTATGCCGGATGCAATAACTATTTTGCCACTTACAATCTCAAGGGTGCCGAACTAACCTTCAGCGATGCTGGGTCCACCCGGAAAATGTGTGCAGACATGTCTGTTGAAGACGCTTTTCTCAAAAAAATGAATCAGATCGCCTATTACAAAATTGTGAAAAGTGAATTGCACCTTTTCGATGCCAAGGATAAGCTGATCATGCTTGCGATTGCAGAGTAGATTTCAGAACAAACCGGCTCCCTGAGACTCAAAGCCCTCGTCGATATCCAGTTCTTCTGATGAGGCAGCTTTCACTGCCAGTGCGTCACAGCGCTCATTTTGCGGATGTTCATTGTGTCCTTTGACCCAGTGAAATCTCACCTTATGCTTCTTGTACACCTTTAGAAATCTGCGCCACAGATCGGGATTCTTTTTCCCCTGGAAACCTTTCTTTTGCCAGCCAAAAACCCATCCTTTGTTCACCGCGTCAACAACGTATTTGGAATCCGAGTAGATGTCTGTTTCTAAGCCCTCCTTCTTCAGTTGCTCAAGGGCCACAATCACAGCAAGCAACTCCATTCTGTTGTTTGTCGTCTTTCGAAAGCCTTTTGAAAACTCTTTTACATAGGGTTTTCCCACCCACTCCATGATGATTCCATAGCCTCCCCTTCCCGGGTTCCCTTTGCAAGCACCATCGGTGTAGATATCAACCTTCATTTTTCTTCTCTATCTGCTGCTGAATTACAGCGGGAAAATACTCCTGCTCAAGGGCGTGAATTTTTTGGGCAACGTCTTCCGGACTGTCCTCTCTGGTCAAAGCCACCTCCTTTTGGAAGATTATCGCGCCTTCGTCATAATTCTCATTCACATAGTGGATCGTAATTCCGGATTCTTTCTCCTGATTCTCAACAACGGCCCTGTGCACATTCATCCCATACATTCCCTTACCTCCATATTTGGGTAAAAGAGCCGGGTGAATGTTAACCATGGCCCCTTCGAAGGCCCTTGTCAATTCATTGGGTACTTTAAGCAAGAATCCGGCAAGCACAACAAAGTCACCTTCGGCTACCACAAAATCAATAAAATCCCTGCTGAAGAGCTCCTGTTTTGTGAAAACCCTGGTAGGCACTCCCAAACGTTTGGCCCGGCTTAGAACTCCAGCTCCTTCCTTGTTGCACAAAACCCAGGTCACACGAGCTATCGACGAGTCCTGAAAATGACGTATGATGTTTTCGGCATTGGTTCCTGAGCCTGAGGCAAAAATCACGATTCGTTGCATCAATTGATTTGGATTTGATTCTGACAAAAGAAAGAATAAAAGCCTGAAAGAAAAAACGATTCCAGAAGATTCTGACCGACACTGTAATTCAATTTTTTACACTTTTTCGGTGTAGAAATTCAAAATATATTATTTTTGCAGCAATATTTAAATTTAAAATCAAAAATTATGTCAGACATTGCATCAAGAGTAAAGGCCATTATCGTTGATAAATTAGGTGTTGACGAGAATGAGGTTACCAATGAAGCCAACTTTACTAACGATCTGGGAGCGGATTCTTTGGATACTGTTGAATTAATCATGGAATTTGAAAAGGAGTTTGATATCCAGATCCCTGACGACCAAGCTGAGAACATCGGTACTGTAGGTCAAGCTATTAGCTACATCGAAGAGGCTAAATAATTATTTTTTTATTATATCTTTGAAATTACGAGCTTTTCCGGCACGGAACGGCTCGTAATTTGTTGTATTCATAACTAATTTAGATCCAAATGGAATTGAAACGGGTTGTTGTTACAGGATTGGGAGCGCTGACTCCAATCGGTAACTCTGTCGAAGAATACTGGAAAGGTCTTGAAAATGGCGTAAGTGGTGCAGCACCCATAACCTATTTTGACGCTTCCAATTTCAAGACTCGTTTTGCCTGTGAGCTTAAAAACTTTGTGGTCAATGATCACCTGGACAGGAAAGAGGCCCGTAAAATGGACCGATTCACGCAATACGCCATGGTGGTTTCAGATGAGGCTATCAAGGACTCCGGATTGGATCTGGAAAAGGAAGACACGTCCCGTATCGGTGTGATCTGGGGTGCCGGGATAGGCGGGCTGGAAACTTTCCAGAACGAAATGTTGAACCACGCATCAGGTGATGGTTCTCCGCGATTCAACCCCTTCTTCATTCCAAAGATGATCGCTGACATCGCTCCGGGTCAAATCTCAATCAAATATGGGTTGCGAGGTCCGAATTTCACAACGGTTTCGGCCTGTGCATCCTCTGCCAATTCCATAATCGACTCCCTGAATTACATTCGTCTGGGGCTGGCCGATGTCCTTGTGACCGGAGGATCTGAAGCGGCTGTAGCCATTGCAGGGATTGGTGGATTCAATGCCATGCATGCCCTTTCTACCAGAAACGACGACCCGAAAACGGCCTCACGACCTTTTGACAAAGACAGAGATGGATTTGTTCTTGGAGAGGGAGCTGGAGCATTGATCCTGGAAGAATTGGAGCACGCTAAGGCCAGAGGGGCTAAAATCTATGCCGAGGTAATCGGTGGCGGCTTGTCTGCAGACGCACATCACATCACGGCGCCTCACCCGGAAGGACTTGGTGCGCAAAGTGTCATGATCAACTGTCTAGAGAACGCAGGTATCGAACCAGAAGAAGTGGATGCGATAAACATGCATGGTACCTCCACGCCATTGGGTGATGTCGCTGAGCTGAAAGCTGTCCAGGCAGTTTTTGGGGATCACGCCTACAAATTGAATATCAATTCGACCAAATCCATGACGGGGCACTTGTTGGGAGCCGCTGGAGCCATAGAGGCCATCGCTTCAATCATGTCTATAGTCAAAGGAGTGGTGCCTCCTACCATCAATCACTTCACTGATGATGATGCAATTGATCCAAAGCTTAATCTGACTTTTAACAAGGCTCAGAAAAGAGATGTCAAAGTCGCGATGAGCAACACCTTTGGTTTCGGAGGTCACAACGCTTGCATCCTATTGAAAAAATACGAAGAGTAAAGCAGAATGAATCTGATTCGCAAAATAACAAATTCCAATTCCAGCCCGGATGAAGAGTTTGTTCTTGCGATGAAAAAGATTTTGCGCTACCGTCCGAGAAAGGTCGAGTTCTACAAAGAGGCCTTTACCCACAGTTCATTGAAAGAGTTGAATAGTCATGGCTTCCCTATGAATTATGAAAGGCTGGAGTTTTTGGGAGATGCGGTGCTCGGCTCTGTAATAGCCAACTACTTGTTTAAGAAAATTCCGACAGGAGACGAGGGATATTTAACACAGATGAGGTCCAAAATTGTGAGTAGGGAGCATTTAAACGAATTGGGCAAAGACCTGGACCTGATCAAATTTGTGAGAAGTGCCATCCCGAGCAGCAATTTTGGGGAAAATATTCACGGGAACTTATTCGAAGCCTTGATAGGAGCGATCCATTCGGACCGGGGGTACAGCTTTACTGAAAAGTTCATCTACCGGTTCATGATAGAACCGTACGTAGATATCGAGCGCCTCGAGGGTAAAATTACCAGTTACAAAAGCGTTTTGATCGAATGGGGTCAGAAGACCCGAAAGAAAATTCGCTATAATGTCTACGAGGATACAGGCAATGATGCGCTGAAGCATTTCAGCGTCAAAATGTTCATCGATGAACAGCTAACGGCCAAAGGGCGTGCTACTTCGAAAAAGAAAGCAGAAGAAATTGCTTCAAAGAGAGCTTATTACAAGCTTCAAAAAGAAATAGAGGCTTAAACCAAACATTTGTTTTCACAGAATTTAGCGCCGAGTTCACAAAACTATGGCTATTTTTGTGTCGCTAACAATAACAAACTCCCAGAAGTGTCTAAGGTACATACGATAGATTTAGATTTCGATCACGACTACACTTTGATCGGCATTCATTCGATGTTGGAGGACTACCACATGGCTTTTTACCTGAATCAGCAATTGAAACTGTACCTTTCACGTTTCAAAGATGATTTGGATTTCAAATCCAGGAATTGCTCTTTCTCCTTATACACTTTTGATGATGAGGCGACCTACACGAACTGGTCTCTGATATCAAACAAGCATGTTTCAGTGAATGATCTGGCGCTACACAACCGGAATCTGTTCGAAAAGGAAACCCGAATCTCCTATCTGATCCCGGAGAAGAAGCAAGTCGACTATTTCATAAAGGTTGAGGGCCTTGAGGATGAGCAAAAACTCAACACAACCCTGCAAAAGATCAATAGAATACACAAAGTGATCACTTCCTACTCAATTGATGTAATGGAACTTAAATCACGAGATAACTTAATTTTTTAGAGATGATCAATAAAAGAAAAAAGACGAAAATCGTAGCAACATTGGGACCCGCCATAGACAGCAAGGAAATCATGAAGGAGATGATGGTGGCGGGAGTGAACGTTTTCCGTATCAATTTTTCTCACGCGGATTACGACGATGTGAAAACCAAGATTCGCTGGATCAGGGAATTGAATAAGGACAATAATTTCAACGTAGCCGCTCTTGCGGATCTTCAGGGGCCAAAGCTTAGAGTTGGTGTCATGGAAAAAAAGGTGAAGTTGAAACCGGGTGACGAGTTTATCTTTACCACCGAGGAATGTATTGGAACAAGTGAGAAAGCCTATATGACCTATCAGAATTTCCCAAAGGACGTTGAGGCAGGTGAGAAAATATTGGTTGACGACGGCAAACTTCTGTTCGAGGTCATTGACACAGACCGAGACACCAAAGTAGTTACTAAAGTGCTTCGCGGAGGGTCATTGAAATCAAAGAAGGGCGTAAACCTGCCCAATACCAAGATATCACTTCCTGCCCTGACCAAAAAAGACATCAAAGACGCCATTTTCGCCATTGAGCAGGAAGTCGATTGGATCGCCCTGTCTTTTGTGCGAACTCCGGAGGATTTGGTCAAGCTGGCCGATCTGATCAAAGAGAAATCGAGTTATAAGATCCCTATCATCGCCAAGATAGAAAAACCTGAGGCTGTGGCGAATATCAATCACCTCACAGCCTATTGTGATGGAATCATGGTAGCCCGGGGAGACCTCGGAGTGGAAATTCCCATGCAAAAAGTTCCGATTATACAGAAAATGTTGGTTAGAAAGGCCAAGGAGGCACGAATTCCGGTGATCATTGCTACCCAGATGATGGAGTCGATGATCACAAGTCAGATTCCCACGCGTGCGGAAGTTAATGACGTGGCCAACTCAATCATGGACGGTGCGGATGCTGTCATGTTGTCTGGTGAGACTTCTGTAGGAGAATATCCCCTTGAAGTCATCAAGGCCATGCGAAGCATCATAGTAGGTGTGGAAGATTCGGAGCTGATTGAAGGATATGTTCATGGTGTGCAATGCATCAACGAGCGTTTCATTTCAAAATCCGTCTGCAGCACAGCTGCTAAAATGGCGAACGAAATTGGAGCTTCGGCCATAACAACCCTGACCAACAGTGGTTACACCGCCTTTCAAATTTCAGCAAGACGCCCGAAAGCCAATATATTGGCGTTTTCAGACAATCCAAGGATACTCGCGATGCTGAATTTGCTCTGGGGAGTCAAGGCCCAGTTTTACGATAGAATGGTAAGCACAGATGAAACCGTTGAAGACCTGAATAAAATTACTGTTGAAAAAGGTTACGCCCAAAAAGGCGACTTCGTGATCAATCTGACCTCCATGCCCGTGGCCGAAAAGGGAATGGTGAATACGCTTCGCGTTTCTCAAGTGTAAGAAACCAAACGCAGGCCATCTGAGACCAGGTGGCCTGTCTTTTCATCTTTTGACAGATCATCCAACCTGCTTTTGATACGGTCAAAGAGAAACGACGATTCGGATTCAGATATCAGTTCGTAAATTTCCAAGGGCAATAACCAGTCTTCCCGGTATTCGCTTTCCAGCTCATCAAGAATTGACAACAGTCGATTTTCGTTGGTGGCACCTTCTTCTCGCATGCTTCTCACTTCACCGTAGAGTCGGAACAGCTTCTTGTCTTTTTCACTGTATTGGATCTTGTGCGTTTTTTCCCGTGGAACCTCGAATTCAAGGCCAAATGAATTGGGATCGGCAATTCCCGAAAATGCGGATACCAGCGAACCGCCAACAACCATGTCGTAGATTCCCCATTCCGGCTGAAACAGGATGCGGTCACCTCTTCTAACGGTGCAATTCTTGAAAGAGATCAGGATGATCTTTCCCTGGAGATTGCGCTTGCCTGTGATGATCTCACCTTTTACCTCGATACCCCCTTCAAAGGTCAAAGTGGTCACTCTGCCCTCATATATGCCATAAGCCTCCAGGTCAGTGGGTGACATGTCTTCTATGGCCAGGTTTATTCCTTTTAATTTACCAACGGGCGAGCCAAAACCGTCCGCATGGTATTCCTTGTGATGACCAATGACTTCTTTGTTTTTATAGGCCAGGGCGGTCGGGCCTTCGGTTCGGATATAGACGGGTCTCTGGTACTCATCCTCCAACACCTCGATGAACTTGCCTGAAATCTGGATGCCAGTATTCAACTCCACAGTGCCGAGAGCTTCCGAATCGATCAGTTTCTTTACTCCCGAAAGACCTCCTCTGCGCAAGGCCATTTTATTGGCGAATTCTTCGAGCACAAAGCTCAGGTGTGGAAAGTCGGGTGTGACAAAAAGCTGGGGCTGGGGCTTGGTGATGTCAAACTCCACATTTGAAGCTTCCAGGGTATAAGGCAGTTTTCGTACTTCATCCCCCATGCACCATTTGCTCTCTCCGATTGAAGACAGCAAACCCGCACCGTATATCTTTGGGTCTTCAAGGCTGCCGATCAGACCGTATTCCACCGTCCACCAATGCATGTTGCGAATCTTGGACATCTCGCTCGGTTCGCCCATATTGGAAGAAATATGCTCTATTTGCTCTTCTGCTTCCAGGATTTCTCTTGCTTTTGTGTTCGGGTCCTCCTTGATGATGGATAGGTGACGAATGGCCTCATAAAGCTCGTAGTCCTTGGCGGACGAGATGGCTTTCGACCCAATTTCTCCAAACCTTCTCAGGTACTCAGCATACTCCGGATTCGCGATGATAGGAGCGTGACCGGCAGCCTCATGGATGATGTCGGGAGCCGGGGTATACTCGATATGATCAATCGTGCGTATATCTGCAGCAATTACCAGGGTGTTATAGGCCTGAAACTCCATAAAAGCATTGGGAGGTATGAATCCGTCTACCGAAACTGCCGCCCAACCAATGTCTTTCAAAATACGGTTCATTCCTTCCATTCTTGGAATGCGATCCGGGGTGATTCCTGTTTTATCCAACCCCGGAATGTAGGATTCATGGGCGACATGACGCAGATAATCCATGTTTTTCCGCATCACATAACGCCATACAGCCTGATTTTGCTCTGTGTAATCATCATAGGGTTGCGGCAGGATAAAACCTCTCAGATGAAGAGGCAATTTATCCAGAACTCGATTCGACATGGGCTTTCTCTCAAGCATTGTAAGAACTCTGTTTGGTAAAAGAATACTGATAACTGCACTACCTGTAAAGATAGCGATATTTTGACTATTTAAACTTATGTGCGTGTCGAGATGAGACCTCAAAAGGAATCCTTCTTTCGGGAAGGATTTGATTTATTTGCCCTATTTTCGTAAACCAAGTCAACAGATTTCCAACGCCTCAAGGTCATGCGAAAAACTCTTGTTTTCCTTTGTTTTATTTTGGGACTGTTCACGTCCTGCTCATCGGTCAAAATCGTTGACAAACCCATTGACTTCGACGATCAACGAACCCAGCTCTCGTTGGACTATCTAAAAACGCGGTACAACCTGGAGACAAGCCAGCCTACCATCAAACCGCACATGATAGTCGTTCACTGGACAGCCATACCTACACTGGAAGAATCCTTTGAGGCGTTCAGAGATCCACTTTTGCCAAATTCCCGCTCCGATATTACGAGCGCCGGGGCCTTGAACGTTTCCGCTCATTTTCTTGTGGACCAGGACGGAACTGTCTACCGCCTGATGCCGGAGACAACCATGGCTCGTCACGTGATCGGTTTGAACCATTGCGCTTTGGGGATCGAAAACGTCGGGGGAACCGAAGAGACCCCACTGACCCGAAAGCAATTAAAGTCAAACATCAAACTCGTTAATTACCTGAAAGAAAAATATCCGGAGATCGAGTACCTTATCGGCCACCTGGAATACACCCTTTTTGAAGGTCATCCCTTATGGCTTGAAGTCGATGATGCCTACAGAACTGAGAAAACGGATCCCGGAGTTGAATTCATAGACAAAATCAGATCGAAAACTTCTGATTTCAATTGGGAACCTCTACCCGTGAAAAACAAACAATATGACTAAATATTTACTACTTCTGCTCCTGCCTTTAATAACTTATGGTCAGGAAAACTTTGATCAGGTCTTAAATGATCAATATGACCGCTTTAGGGAGCAGGGCATTGAAAGCCGACGTTTCAAGCATCAGGACATCCAGCCGCTTATAGAGAGTATTGGCAAAGAGGACGGGTTCACCCTTACGACTCTTGGAAATTCGATCCAGGGAAGAAGCATCTCCATGATCAGCGTTGGAACCGGTGATGTGGACGTCTTGCTATGGTCCCAGATGCACGGTGACGAATCGACTGCTACCATGGCCATGTTTGACATATTCAACTACCTGAAAGAAAATAAAGACATTCTGCAAGGACTTAGGGTCCATTTCATACCAATGCTAAATCCTGACGGTGCCGAGTTGTTTCAACGAAGAAACGCAATTGGTATCGACATCAACAGAGACGCCTTGCGGCTCCAATCTCCTGAATCCAGGATTCTAAAGGCAGCACGTGACAGCCTACAAGCCGATTTCGGGTTCAACCTGCACGACCAGAGTCGATACTACAATGCTGAAAAAACATCGAAACCGGCCACGCTTTCTTTTCTTGCGCCTGCCTTCAATTTTGAGAAAGACATGAGTGAAAAAAGAGAATCTGCCATGAAGATCATCGCGATGATGAATGAAGTTGTTCAGAAACATGCCAACGGGCAGGTGGGCCGCTATTCGGATGCCTTTGAACCACGGGCATTCGGAGACAACATGCAGAAATGGGGCACAAGCACAATTCTTATTGAGTCGGGTGGTCATCCCGAAGACAGGGAAAAGCAATTTATTCGAAAACTGAACTATCTTTCCATTCTGACCGCAATAAAGGGTATCTCAGATCAGTCCTTTAAGGCCAAAACGACAAAGGCTTATTGGGACATCCCGAGGAATGATCGCAAGCTTTTTGATTTGAAAATCGAGAATCTCACCTTTCCTTATCTGGGAGCCTCTTACAAAGTTGATTTAGGAATTATCTACGATGAAATTGAAAACAACAGTCACAGTGATTTCTATTTGGTTGGCAAGATAGTCGACATAGGTGATCTGTCCACGCATTACGGGTATGAAACGCTGTCGGCAGAGGGCCTAACATTCAAGACAGGTGAAACCTATCCTACTATACTTTCGAGTTTTGAAGAGTTCAGGGAATTGGACATCCCACAATTGCTCCGAAGCGGATACACCTCTGTCAGCATAAGCGATCTTCCGACCGAGATAAAGTTTGTGACAGACCCGATTAACGTGGTAGACATCAAAAAGATTCGGATTCCAAGGAACAATGAAATGCCAACTTCACCGGTCAATTTCGGTAAAAACCCGACCTTCCTCTTAATGAAAAACGACCAGGTCGTCTATGCGGTAGTCAATGGGTTTGTATATCGAATAGATGGGGCTGTAAATGGTGTCAAAAACGGCCTTGTGGAATGAGGTTTGTTTCTCGTCAAAGAATCAATTTCGGGTTGCTCACGACTTTCATGTGCCTGACCATTGGACTTGCCCGTGCGCAAGTGCCTTCCGGAAAAGTGATCAGCCGGGAAAACTCCCTTGAGCTATATGGCGTCAAGGTAATTGATGCGACAGGCATAACGGTCGACAGCACTGATCAAAATGGATTTTTTCGGGTGTCATCGGTGGGGGATTACCTCTTCGAAAAACAGGGCTATTTCTCAAGGAGAGTCAACATCGACCCGGAAGCATTTGAAATGGTCACCTTGGAGGAAGAACCCCAAAACCTCAATGAGGTCCTTATAAAAACAGATAATTTTCAGACCGAGCTTCGTCAGATCGCTTCGTCGATATCCCTGCTCTCACCCATTGAGATTCAAAGCAATGATCAAATCAACATCGCGCCCGTTCTGAACATGACCCCAGGTGTGTACATGCACAACGGAACCCTCACTACCAATCGGATCACAATACGGGGTATAGGCTCCCGCAATCTATTTGGCACGAGCAAGATCAGAGCCTACTACCAGGACATCCCACTGACAAACGGTTCTGGTGAAACTACTATTGAAGACATCGAGCTCAAAGGCGTAGGGCGCATGGAAATTCTGAAGGGCCCCTCTTCTTCTCTTTACGGTGCAGGTCTGGGAGGAACGATACAGATGATTCCCGACAAAGGACTATTTGATCAGTTTAAAGTTTCCGGGGAGGCCCAATTCGGTTCCTTCGGTCTTCAAAGATACCTGCTCACAGCCAACCTCGGCAACAAAACCAACTCGGGCCTCCTGACTTATTCGAATACCCAGAAAGAAGGTTATCGAGACAACAATGAAACAGATCGCCAAACGTTGACACTTTCTTCGAATCATTACCTGGACGAGAAAAATAGCCTCATAGCCATAGCAAACTTCATCCGTCTCAAAGCTGAGATTCCAAGTTCACTCAACGAGGAGGACTACCTCAATGACCCCGTAAAGGCTGCTTTTACCTGGGGCCAGGCTCAGGGCTTTGAAGACTACGACAAATTCCTTGGAGGACTCTCCTGGAATCATACATATACGGACAAGGCCAAGCAGATCACCAGTGTTTTTGGCTCGTTCAACGACGCCTATGAGGCGAGACCCTTCAACATTCTAGAGGAAAACTCCTTTGGATTGGGGCTGAGATCGAGGTTCCTCAATCAAAACAGGGTTTTTCAAAAATGGCTTCGGTGGACAGCAGGTGCGGAGTTCTTCTACGATCGAAATAGCTACCAGACCTATGAGAACCTGTATCGGGATTTCCCGCCGGGGACGGGAAGCGTTCAGGGAGATCAACTCAGTGATTTCAGTGAGAACCGATACTATTTGAACCTATTTGCCGACTCGAAACTGGAACTTTCGGAAAGAGCTTCCCTTGATCTGGGCTTTAATATAAATCAGACCAATTATCGACTCGATGACAATTACGATGGAAATGACACAGACTTCTCAGGGGATTACTCCTTTGATACAATGTTTTCACCTCGGTTAGGGTTCACCTATGGGTTCAGCGACAAAAACATGGTTTATGCCCAGATCAGTCACGGATTCTCTCCCCCAAAATTGGAGGAGACACTCCTCCCCGACGGATTGATAAACACTGAGATTCAACCTGAAACGGGATGGAACTACGAAATTGGCAGTCGCGGAAGATTGATAAAAGACATTTTTCAGTATGAGATCTCCCTTTACCTCATGGACGTCGATGACCTTCTCGTGGCGCGACGGACCGGGGATGACCAGTTCATCGGCGTAAACGCGGGTCAAACGGAACTCAAAGGGGTGGAGATCGGACTTTCTTATTTTCTGTTGAAATCAGACAAGATCAGTATCAGTCATGCCAATGCCCTGAGTCTGAACGCTCATGAATTCAAAGAATTTGAGGACCTCGATGAAGACTTTTCAGGCAATGACCTGACCGGTGTTCCCTCACATACGTTCAACTCCCAGCTCTTTCTCGATTCCGAGATCGGACTGTACGGGTATGTCAATTACTATGGAGTCGGTAAGATTCCAGTCACTGATGCCAACTCGGTCTATGCCGATGCGTACCAGGTGGTGAATTTCAAACTGGGTTATCGAAAAAACCTGGGCTCGAATTGGGAGCTCGATCTCTACGTTGGGATCAACAATCTATTCGATGAGAAGTACGCCTCCATGCTGCAGATCAATGCCGGAAGTTTCGGCGGCAGCGCTCCCAGGTACTATTATCCCGGTGAACCCATCAATTTCTACAGCGGCCTTCGGCTTGGGTATGCGTTCTGAAAGTTGTAACTTCGCAGTACGACATCGTAAATTTTCAATGATGAAAAAAATTTATATTCTAGCCTTGTTTCTGGGTATTTCTTTTGTCAATTGTCAAAAAAATGAGTTCACGAGTGACGGTGATTTCAAATACAAAACTGAAACCGTTGTTGACGGACTTGAAATTGCCTGGGGAATGGCATTTCTTCCGGACGGCTCGATTCTGATTGCGGAGCAAGAAGGCAAGATGATCCTCTTCAAGGAAGGAAAAAAGACGAACATTAAAAATGTTCCTGAGGTTTTCTACGAGAACCAGGGCGGCTTGCTCGACCTGGAGCTCCATCCGGATTACAAAAACAACGGGTGGATTTATTTCTCTTTCTCTGGAAATCTCGGGGATGAAGGAGAAGGCGGGAATACTACCATTATGAGGGCCAAATTGCAGGGAGACGAACTCGTCGACAAGCAATTGATCTACAAGGCCACACCCAACACAAAAAGAGGGCACCATTTTGGATCCAGACTTGAATTTGATCGAAACGGCTACCTCTTCTTCTCCATTGGAGACCGGGGGAACCGAGATGAAAATCCGCAGGACATCACCAGGGACGGGGGCAAGATTTACCGACTCCTGGATGACGGAGGTGTTCCTGCCGACAATCCGTTTGTGGGTGATTCAACAGCCAAAGCCGCTGTTTATTCCTACGGACATAGAAATCCCCAGGGCATGGCACTGGATCCCCTCAGTGGGAAAATATGGGTACACGAGCACGGACCACAAGGTGGAGATGAGATCAACATCATCGAACCTGGAAAGAATTATGGATGGCCATTGATTACGTATGGCAAGAATTATGACGATTCGATCATTACCGATGATACAGATCTTCCAGGCATGGAGCAACCGCTTCACTATTGGGTTCCCTCCATCGCCCCCAGCGGAATGGCTTTTGTGACCAGCGACGTTTATCCTGAATGGAAAAACAACCTTCTTGTTGGTTCTTTGAAGTTTGAATACCTCAACCGGGTTGTGATCGAAAACGGAAAGGTGGTCAAGGAAGAAAAGCTTCTCGACGGCATAGGTCGCGTACGCACCGTTAGGCAAGGACCAGATGGATACATTTACGTCTCCGTAGAGCAAAAAGGAATTGTTAAACTCGTGCCCCAGAATTAGAAAAAAACTTCGACAAATCGGCTTACTTCCGTATCTTTGCAATTCATTTTTAACAGTGGCAAAGTCATGGAAAAAAAAGTAATTCTTATCATACTGGACGGCTGGGGACAGACCCAGAATCCTGAGGTTTCGGCGATCTATAAGGCTGATACCCCATTCTTCGATTCCCTAATCGACAATTATTCCAACGCAACCCTTCGAACAGATGGGCTGCATGTGGGGCTTCCTGATGGACAGATGGGGAATTCTGAGGTCGGACACATGAATTTGGGTGCTGGTCGCATCGTATACCAGGATTTTGTCAAAATAAACAACGCGGTTGAAGACGGCTCACTGGCAGAGCAGAAGGTTCTGGTAGACGCTTTTACCTATGCAAAAGAAAACAAGAAAAAGGTCCATTTTCTCGGGCTTCTTTCAGACGGCGGAGTTCACTCTCATATCTCACATCTCAAGGGGCTGTTGAATGCGGCCGACAACTTTGGATTAAAGGATGTTTATGTCCACGCCTTTACGGATGGTCGCGACGTGGATCCTAAGTCGGGCAAAGGATTTGTGAAGGAACTTGAGGACCACATGCAGAAGAGCACAGGTCAACTTGCCAGCATTTGTGGTCGCTATTACGCCATGGACAGGGACCAGAGATGGGCAAGGGTCAAGCTTTCCTATGACGCCATGGTGAACGCGATCGGTGAAAAGTCTACCAATGCTCAGCAAAGTGTCCAGAAAAGTTACGACGAAGGTGTTACGGATGAATTCATTAAGCCCATAGTCATGACTGATGGCAACGGTGAACCAGTTGCAAAGATTGAAGAAGATGACGTCATTGTGTTCTTCAACTTCAGAACTGACAGGGGGCGCCAGTTGACACGTGTGTTGACCCAGGAGAATTTCCAAGAATTCGGAATGCACACACTTCCTCTTTATTACGTCACCATGACCAATTATGACGACTCGTTCAAAAAGGTTGAGGTGATTTATCCAAAAGACAACTTGACCGAGACGCTCGGGGAGGTTCTGGAGAAACACGGCAAGAAGCAAATCCGAATCGCCGAAACCGAAAAATACCCGCACGTGACCTTTTTCTTCTCAGGGGGTAGGGAAACCGAATTCGAAGGAGAAAAAAGGATACTTTGTCCTTCGCCAAAAGTAGCGACATATGATATGAAACCAGAGATGAGCGCATTTGACATCAAGGAAGCCATCATTCCTGAACTCGAAAAAGGGGAGGCGGATTTCATCTGCCTGAACTTTGCCAATACCGACATGGTTGGCCATACAGGAGTAATGGAGGCTGCGATGAAAGCTGCTGAAGCGGTTGATAGCTGCTTGAAAGATGTTGTTAATGCTGCCCTTGAAAACGGGTATTCCAGCATCATCATTGCCGATCACGGAAACAGTGAGACCATGCTCAATGAGGATGGCTCACCCAACACGGCTCATACGACTAACCCGGTTCCTCTCATTCTGGTTGAAAAAGAAAAAGAAAACGAGATCGGTGACGGGGTCCTTGGTGACATAGCTCCTACTGTGCTCGAACTTTTGAATATCGAACAACCGGAAGCCATGGACCGAAAATCACTTTTAAACACGGTTTTGACCAAATAGGCTTATAACATATCAGTGATTATTCCGTTTTAATTTGATCGAGGTCTGGTTTATGCTTAGATTTGACGAAATAAGAATATGAAAACTCTCCCAAAAAATTCTTTGTTGATTGCCATTGATTTTGATGGTACGATCGTGGAAGATGATTATCCGCGTATCGGGCCTGCAAAGATCTTTGCATTTGACACCCTATTGGAATTGCAACGGAAGGGACATCGTCTTATTCTTTGGACCTATCGGTACGGGGATCGGCTCGATGAAGCCGTTGAGTTCTGCCGCAAGAACGGTCTGGAATTCTATGCCGTCAACAAAAGCTATCCCGAGGAGAAATTTGACGGTTCTGTGAGCAGAAAGATCAATGCTGACGTTTTCATCGATGACCGCAATGTGGGAGGGCTCCTGGGATGGGGTGAAATCTACCAGCAGCTTCTGAAGACTGCAAAACCGAAGGAGCACAAACCCAAGAAAGGTATTCTCGGTTTTTTCAAAAGTTAAAATTACTACCTTTACCTGTGGTTACTGGCAATAACTATCTGATTTATCGATTTTAATTGCAGCGAGGATTGACCTTCGTGTCAAACCGCGTTCAGAATCCTATCCAGAACAATGGAAAAGAAGAGAATTACAGTATTGCCACATCAGTTCAACAACAACGATTACTTCCTGCTCAAATTCATTTACGACGAAAACCTGGTTTCCATTGCGCGCTCCCTGGGATGCAGATGGGTGGTTTCGGAGCAGGGATGGGCCATCTACAAGTCGCGAGAGAATCTCAAGGCACTGATCCGGGCGTTCAGTGACATCTCAATTTTCGACACTTCCAAAATCGGCATCATCGATGCCGAAGAAGATTATGGCGATCGTATCACCGCAGTTCCGGAGGCCTACTCACAATTATTGATCCGCAAAGGTTACAGTGAGGAGACCGTTCAGGTTTACAAATCATTATTCCGGGAATTCATTCATCATTTCAAAGACAGAAAGCTCAAGGATCTTAAACACGAGGATTTGGTTTCCTACATTGAGAAACAGGTAGGGAGCAAAAAAATTTCTAGCAAATCAGAAAAGCAACTCATCGATGCCATAAATTTTTATTACACCGGCTTAATGAAGCAGGATGCATTGCGCTATCCCCTTGTGAAAAGAGATAAATCCGGGCCCAGTAAAAGAAAGGTATCCCGGAAGGATCTGGTCCGGATGCTGGAAGTGACCCCTAATGTGAAGCACAAGGCCATCATGTCTTTGCTCTATGCATCAGACCTTCAAAGAACCCAATTGGTCGAACTCAGCAAAGAAGATGTGAACCTGGAGAAAATGACCATTCACACGAAAGGCGGAGAAGAAAAAAAACCAGTCACATTGAAACTGGATGAAGACTCCGGGAAGCTCCTTGATCAGTACCTCGAGGTCTATAAGCCTCAAAAGTGGCTGTTTGAGGGGGCCAAAGGAGATAAATATTCAAAATCCAGCATTTTGTCTGTAATAAGACGTGCTTCCTATAAGGCCGGTCTTGACGAAAAAATCCCGAAAACTAAAAGAGAACCCGAAAACGAGACCAATTGGGGCAGCTGATCTATCTGAACCTATTAGGAAATCATATGAAATCTTCCACAAAACTGACAACATCTAAGATCATTCTCGGTTCAAGTGCTTTGCTACTGGCCTTCTCAGGCCTGGCACTGACCTTCTTTCCGGGCGAGCTTGCTGAAAGTCTGGGCTTACCCGATAGCGACTCAGCAATGCTTCTTATACAAGTGATTGGTGCCATGTATTTTGGCTTCGCCATGTTGAACTGGATGTCCAGAAGAAGTCTGATCGGTGGTATTTACAACAGACCAATCGCCATTGCGAACATGACCCATTTCATGATGGTAGGCATTGCCCTTACAAAACTCATGTCGAAAAAATCAGCTTTGCCACAGGCTTTTTGGCTGATAACTTTTGTCTACATTGTCTATGCCTTGATATTTGGATGGCTTCTTTTCAGAACTCCAAACCTCGGTCAATCCGATTAATTGAAACCGAACTTTTTAAGACCTTTGTGACTGGTCTTGATGACATCAAGTGGGTTTTTGCCCCAGGTCTGGTCTTGCTCGACGTAATAGTAGATCATCCCGGACTTATCCTTTTCTTTGAGAATCCTTGAAAAATCTATCTTCCCGGTTCCGACCGGTGCAAACTTGCCCTCCTTATCCATGTCTTTCACATGCCACAGTTTGAACCTGCCCGGGTATTTCTCAAAATAAGCCAAAGGATCAGCACCTGCTTTGGTTACCCAGAACAGATCCATCTCAAAATTCACCGTATCGGGATCGGTGTGTTCCAGGAAATATTCTATTGGAACGATCCCATCTTTATTCTTTACAAATTCAAAATCATGGTTGTGATACAGCAGTTCCAGGCCAACAGCTTTGCATTTCTCGCCAACCGTATTGATCACATTTGTCAGGAACTCAAGGTCATCGCTCATGCTCATTTTCCCATCTTCACTCTTGAAATGCCCCATAGGTGGAACAGGAATTACAAAATACTTGAACCCGGCGGCTTTCACGTCTGCAATCATTTGGTCTATATTATCCATAGTTTCGAACCCCTGATGTGTGCTTACGGGCTTAAGTCCGACCGATTTAAGTGTATTCTTGAAATCCTCGGGGGACATGCCGTAGAATTTGCCATCAGTGTAACCTGCTGCTTCCACATACGCGTAACCAGCTTCAGCAACCGCTTTCAAGGTCTCAGCTGGGTTCTTTGACATGTCATCTCTGACCGTGTAAAGGGCCAATCCACCAAATCGATCCTGGGCCTGTAACGCAAGAGTCAGCAGGATCATACACAAAGTCAAAGTTCTTTTTCTCAAAAATTGGGATATCATGATCAGGTATTTTTAATGTTAATTAAGGCCACAATTTAACCAAAACTGGCCTGAAGTGTGTTCAAAAAATATCAGCCGCGCGTATAAAATCTTTCACTCAACAGGTTTAAAAACTGGTTTATTTGATATCTTAGAACAAATCATTACGTCATGAGATATTCATTCCTGTTTTATTTTCTTTATTTCAGCATTGCAATAACCGCCCAACAGACCGGCCATATTTTAGAGCTTCCAAAGGATGGAGACTCACCCCATGCAACTCTGGCTGATGTGCGATGGATCCAGGGGCATTGGACCGGCGAAGCCCTGGGGGGTCAGGTAGAGGAGATATGGTCCCCTCCGCTGGGTGACAGCATGATGGGCTCTTTCAAGCTCGTCCAGGATGGAAAGGTTAAATTCTATGAAATCATCACCATATCCGAAATTGAACAAACCCTGATCATGCGGCTCAAGCATTTTGACTCCGAACTCAAAGGATGGGAAGAGAAAGATGAAACGGTAGACTTCAAACTGGTCAAACTGACCCCGGACAAGGTCTTTTTTGACGGCCTCACCTTTGAAAGGATTAGCGACAACGAGATCAATGTATATGTTCGTTTTGAGAGCGAGGGTGCGAATTCAGAGGGCAAATTCAATTATCATCGGATCAAACCTTGACAACAAGGGAGTATTTGTTAATTTTATCCGATCAAGAAAAAGGAATGCATATGGAATTTCTCAAAAAAATCGTCCCAATTCTAGTCATGCTATGCCTGGTATTTATGGTTCAGTCATGTGTCAAAAACACCCAGGCCGAATCAAAAAATTCTGAAACCGAAACAGAACAAATTCAAGAATCTGATAAACTAGGTTACGATCCAGAACTTGCTGAAAAATACGGTGCTGATGATTATGGCATGAAAAAATACGTTTTGGCCTTTTTGAAGCGAGGCCCCAACCAGGACCTGGACTCTGTAAAAAAGATGGAGCTTCAGGCAGCTCACATGGCAAATATCACGAGAATGGCCGAAGAAGGGAAATTGGTTCTTGCCGGTCCTTTTTTTGGAAACGATGACTTGAGGGGCATTTACATCTTTGACGTTCAGAGTATCAAGGAGGCGGAAGACCTTACTAATTCCGATCCGGCAATACAGGAAGGAAGTCTGGTCATGGAGCTGAAAGAGTGGTATGGGTCTGCCGCATTGGTAGGCGTGAATGAAACGCACAATTCGCTTATGAAAAAGCAGATAACCGATAATTGATGCTCAAAAAATACTTCCCCAGTTACAAAAAGCTCTTCGTTGGATTCCTGGCAATCTACCTAATTCGCCTGCTGATTGTTTTTACCATGGGGATCATGCCCCAGGACGCCTATTACTATCTGTACAGCGAGCACCTCGATTTCAGCTATTTCGACCACCCTCCAATGGTGGCCTACATGCTTCGGCTGTTCAGCCTGATTCTTGGAAAGAGCGTTGTTGCCATCAAGCTCACCGACTTCGTTGTCACCTTCTTGAGTTTGCTCGCTTTCTATAAACTCAACCGATATTTTCTATCTGAAAAACAAGCGGTCAGGGCCTCCCTTTTCTACGGAACCACTTTGCTTTTGACGGTACTTTCGATCAATACGACCCCTGATGTGCCCCTTATCCTTTTTTGGACACTAGCCCTGATCTCTTGCTATAAGGCTCTCTTTGAGGGGAAGTTGAAATATTGGATCGCTGCAGGGTTTTTGATGGGTCTCGCATTTATCAGCAAGTATACCGGGCTATTTCTGCTCTTCGGTGTTTTCGCATTTCTCATTTTTTCCAAAGCGCACCGCAAGTATCTGGTGTCAAAGCAAAGTATCCTGCTTTTGGTTTTCTTCGCTATCGGCATTTTTCCAGTAGTCTATTGGAACTATTCGAATGACTGGGCCTCCTTTGCCTTTCAGACAGCCGATCGGGCTGGCAGCATCGAGGAATTCAAACTTCATCCTGAGTTGTTCCTGGGCAATTTGGCAACCCAGCTCATGCTGCTCATCCCGTTTCTGTTCGTCGGGATGGTTGTAATTGTCTTCAAGATGATCAGAAAGGTTATTCGACAACAGGCATTGCCCAATGAGAAGCATCTGTTTCTAATGCTTTTCTCCCTGCCTATCATCCTGTTTTTCTTCGGGGTGTCGCTGATCTACTGGGTCAAGCTCAACTGGATAATGCCCGGGTATATCAGCGCGATCATCCTTGTTACAGCATTTTTGGGTGAAAAGATTCTTCGAGGGCAGATCATCACCTCTCTGGTTCTTCATGTTTTGTTGGCTGTTCAGATCGTGTTCTATCCGGTGAGTGTCAAGAGCGATGATACCTGGTTCGGCTGGGACAAGTTCTCCTATGAAGTCGACAGGCGCATGGCCGAACATCCGGATGCCTTTCTTTTCGCTGACGACAACTACAAGACTTCCGCAGTTCTTGACTTCTACCTCAACCGAAAAATCTATGCAGGCAACGTCGTGGGTAGCAACGGGAAGCAATTCTCACTTTTGGATCCTGACCTCTCCCATCTGGAAGGTTCCGATGCCATCTTTATCGACACAGACAAGCGCTTCAAACATTTAGAAAAATCGGAAAAGATACCTGAAAAACTGCTGCCTTACTTTGATCGGGTGGTTGAACTCGACCCTATACTGGTTGGAAAAGACGGCAAAGAACCCCTGCGCAAATTCCTGGTTTATAAATGTTATGGGTATAATCCAAAATCAACCCCGGATGAGAAACAGGAATAGCAAATTGGTTCACTTTCGAACTTGCATTTTTAGATTATCTTTGCCGCGAAACAAAAAAGCATGATCAAAATAAAGAGCCGGGAAGAGATTGAGTTGATGAGGGAGAGTGCCCTTATCGTTTCAAAAACGCTGGGAGAGGTTGCCAAAGCGATCAAACCGGGGGTGAGCACCCTCGAGCTGGATAAGATTGCTGAGACCTTCATTCGGGATCACGGGGCAGAACCGGGTTTTTTGGGGCTATACGATTTTCCAAACACCCTGTGCATGAGCCCAAATGAACAGATCGTGCATGGAATACCGAATAAAGACCCCTTGAGGGAAGGAGACATTATTTCCGTGGATTGCGGGGCCCTGAAAAACGGATTTTACGGAGATCACGCCTATACTTTTGCTGTTGGAGAGATCGATCCGGAAACAGAGAAACTGCTCAAGGTCACCAAAGAAAGTCTTTATATGGGCATTCGTCAGTTTAGAGTAGGAAACCGCGTTGGCGATGTCGGACATGCCATTCAGCAATACACTGAAAGTCATGGCTACGGTGTGGTTCGGGAGCTGGTCGGTCACGGGATTGGAAGGGAAATGCACGAGGATCCTGAGATGCCAAATTACGGTCGTCGAGGCAAGGGAAAGAAATTTGTTGAAGGCATGGTTGTAGCCATTGAGCCCATGATAAACCTCGGCACCCATCGCATCAAACAGTTTCCCGATGGCTGGACTATCAAAACGGCCGATATGAAACCCAGCGCTCATTTTGAGCACGATGTAGCGATCGTGGATGGAAAACCGGAATTGCTGTCGACGTTCAAATATGTGTATCAGGCCCTTGGAATAGTTTCGGATGAAGAAGATGAGTTCCGGGCTGGATCGTAATTGCATATGAAACTGTTTAAACTCGTTCTCAATACCATCCCCCGACCCTACCTGATTCGAATGAGTTATTGGGCGAGACCGGTACTGAGCACCTGGCTGAAAGGAGATCGATACACAGATCCGATAGATGGCAAGAGCTTCAAGAGGTTTCTGCCTTACGGATATGGGGAGCAGCGACCCAATGTGCTTTCCCCCAGCACGCTCTCGCTGGAACGACATAGATTGCTCTGGCTATGGCTCAAGAATGAAACCAAATTCTTTTCGGCTCCTCTGAAGGTCCTTCACATGGCACCTGAGCAATGCTTTCTCGATATATTCAGGTCGATGAAGAACCTGGACTACACAACAGCTGATCTCTTTTCACCAATCGTCGACGTAAAGGCTGATATTCTGGATCTGCCCTTTGAGGATGACTCCTTTGATGTCATTTTCTGCAATCATGTACTTGAGCACATTGAAGATGATTCAAGAGCCATGTCTGAGCTGCTTCGTGTCATGCGCCCTGGCGGAATGGGAATCTTTCAGGTTCCCCAGGATCTGAGTCGGGAAAAAACCTACGAGGATTTTTCCATCACAGAACCGGAAGAAAGAGCAAAGCATTTTGGCCAATATGATCACGTTAGGGTCTATGGCAAAGATTATTTTTCAAGATTGCGCGATGCGGGCTTCCGCGTCGATGAAGTGGTATATGCAAAAACCCTTGATGAGCAAACCAGCGATCGATACCGGCTAAATCCGGATGAGATACTTCCGGTATGCTACAAAGAAACCTAGAGGAGTCACTAAGATCAAATCTCTTTGAGGTGTTTCTCGTCGATCCACCCGATTTTGCCATCTGCAATGCGAATCTTTTTCCAGTTGTCCAGGCTCTCAAGGACGGTCACCTTAGTGCCCTCATGAAGCTCAAAATAAGTCTCACTTGTCGTTGTTGGAGCATTCATCACCTCAGCCTCTGCGGCAAAAATGATGGCCTCCTTGTTGCTCTTTATGTAAAGCTGATTCCGAAAAGCGAAGAAAACAGAAGTCGTTACCAATACAACGGTGATAATGCTGGTGATGAAATAGAATCTCTTCTTGCCTGTGCTGTAGGAAAAGTGGTACATCAAAAAGAGCAGGGCAAACAAAAAAGCAAGCCCCACAGCGATTTTCGCCCAGGTCTCATAGGTCAGCCTTAAAATCACTGCGTCCATGAATCGTTGCCCGAGATTACGTGGTAATGGCTCAATATTATCAAGTACCATTTGATTCGCAAATTCGAGATTGAAAAGCACATCCTGCTGATCAGGCCTTAATTTCAGGGCTTTCTCATAGTAGTAAATAGCCGGGGCCACCTGGTTCATCTTGTAATGGATATTGCCCATGTTGTAATAAAGTGCCCAGGATTCCTGATCCAGGGCTTCAATCTCCTGGTAGGTCTTCAATGCCTCATTGTATCTTTCCTGCCTGTACATCTCATTGGCCTCCACGAACAAGCTGTCTGGATTCTGAGCCATACCCAGCATCCCGTTCAGCGACAAAACAAGTAGAACCAATATCCTCATGTTAAAGCTGTTTATCCAAATTTGCGATCACCTCCCTGGCCTTGTCGTATTCCTGCTTCATCATGACGTCGGTCGAGGGAGTATATCGAGCATAGTCACAATTGTCGAGCACCGTTGTGAAATCGGTTATTATGCCATCTTCAACGTTCTTGCCTTTCAATATTTCTGCGATTTTCTCTTTCGATATCTCTGAAGTTTCCACATGGAGCTTGGCTTTCAGGTAATTGTGCAGGGCTTTTTCAAGCGCCACATAGAAATCCTCCTTCTTCCCCAGTTCCTTTTTTGCCTGTGAGAGATACTTTTTTGCCAGTCGATCCGCCTTTCGCCTCTTGTTGCCCACCACATCGAGGTCTCTTTCCCTTTTCTTCTTGCCAATGAATATTCCCAATGGTATGGATAAAAGTGGCGAGATCATCAAGAGGTAGAAAAGCCCTGACCCATAGAAGTCATTACCTTCCTCAGTGGAGACAAAGGTTGTCCGGGTTTGGATGTATCGGATATCCGATTCATTGCCCTCCACGGTCTGTTTTGCAATGATAGTAGCGCCGTCATCCGGCAACTGCCTGCCCTGGATGGCGTTGAGAACGATCGGCTCGGTACCGACAGAAACGTACTTTTCCGTTTTGGGGTTGAAATAGGAGAATGAGACGGATGGAATAATGAATTTACCCCTGAACTGTGGAACGACCGCATACTGATCGTAAACTGAGCCCTTCATTCCACTAAGGTTCGTCGTGATCTTCTCCTTGTGCTCGGGCTCGTATACCTCAAGCCCGTTGGGCGTCTCTATGCCCGGAAGCTTGACCAGCTTCAGGTTGCCCTCCCCTGAAAGCTCGACTTTGATCTGGGAGGATTCATTGGCCTTCAGGTCTGTCTTGCTGGGAGTCACCGAAAATGAAAAATCCCCGACGGCCCCTGTGAAGTCGAAAGGTTTGTTTTCCTCCGGAAGAGACTTGACTCTTATGGTTTTACGTCCGGAAGTCACCGTCATGTTCACGTCATTCATCAGCAAATTGCCAAAGAAATCACGCTGTCCCATCGGTACACCTGCCGTGATTTCCATCTCCATGGGGTCGAGCTCCAGTTCGCCGGCGGTATGAGGTATCAAAACCGCTTTCTTGATCACAACGTAACGGTAGGGTTTTCCACCATAGGTCCCGTTCTGGGCTCCTGCTCCACGGGAGAGCTCTATATTCTGATTCCAGAAGCCCCCGAAACTCGGCGAGGACGATTCCCGGTAGTTTTGAACATTGACCTTGTTGGTATTCACGTACAGCTTATAGGTAACCGAAATGCTCTCCCCCACATAGGGTCTCACATTCGAGATCTCAGCGACCAGGTGAATATTCTCCTGGGCCACATATCTCGGGTCATTCGGATCCTTCGGGATCGCAACAGCATCTGTAACAGTAACCCGTACCGTATTGGATTTGATCACTTCCCCATCATAAGTGATGCTCGCAGATGGGATGGTAAAGGTCCCTTTTGAAATCGGCTGGATGACATAGGAATAGGTCAGCTTGTAACTGGTCTTCCCGTTGATTGAAGAAAAACTGCTCGACTGGCTCGGTCCGGCGAGCACTTTGAAATTCTCAAAGTCAGGAGGCGTGAAATCGTCTCCTCCCTGTCGGTCAATCGAGAATTCGATCCGGAGTCGTTCGTTGAGACCCAGCTGCTCCTTGCTCACGGTCGTCTTGAACGTAACCTGTGATTGGGCCGTTTGCAGAGCAAATACGAGCAGCGCTATGTAAACAACAAACTGTTTCATCTAAAAATAAACTACCAGTCTTTTTCCTGATTCACTTTTTTGCCCCGGGCTTTTTTGGCGTTCACCTTTTGCTGGGTTTTGTTCTCTTCGTTATTCATCGCCTCCAAAAGCTGTTCGATCTGCTGATCACTCAGCTTATTGGGTTGAGGCTGCTGATTTTTCTTTTCCTCTTCTCCCTGGTTGTTATCCTTGTTCGGATCTTGATTGTCCTGACCGTCATCCTGCTCCTTGTCTTTATCGGGATTGTCTCCCTGATCCTTGTTCTCACTATTCTGGTCCTGATTCTGATCCTGGTTCTGATCTTGATTCTGATCCTGGTTTTGATCCTGGTTCTGTTGGTCGTTTTCGTTATTCTGATTTTGTTGCTCATCTTCCAGGAGCTTCTGAGCCAGGGCCAGGTTGTATCTTGTTTCCTCGTCTGTTGGATTCAGGATCAGCGACTTTTTATAGGCATCAATAGCCTGGGCATACTGCTTCTGCTTCATCATGACATTGCCCTGGTTGTGAAAGGCGCTTGCACGGGTTTCCACGTCACGGGCCGATTTGGAGACCATGTCGTACTGCGGCAAGGCCTCTTCATATCTGCCCTGCTCATAGACAGCATTTCCCAAATTGAAGCCTGCCGTTTCGTAATATTGATTCTTTTGAAGGGCCTTTTTGTACTTCACTTCGGCATCGACAAAGCGCTTCTGCTTGTACAGGTCATTTCCTGCTCTGAGAATCTGCTTCTCAGCCAACTTGATCTTAGGTGGCTCCTTGGGTGTTTCTTGTTCCTGCACCTGTTCCTTTTCCTGGCCTAAAAGAGCCATTGGGAGAAACATCAAAATCAGAATAAGTCCTCTCATGTCATCTTTCATTAAACAGGTTCAACTTCTGTATCCACTTTGTTTTCTTGTCCAGCAGAAAGGTGTCCAAAAGCAAAAACAGCAGTCCAAATCCAACAAACCATTGAAACTGGTCTTTGTAGTCGGAAAACTGCTTGGTTTCAAACTCCTTCTTGTCCGCCTTGAGCAAAAGGTTCTCAACGTACTCAATGGTGCTTGACGTTCTGTTTCCATATATGTAGCTCCCATCCCCTTTCTCTGCAATGTCTTTGAGTGTTTCCACATTGAGCTTTGTGATCACAACCTCGTCATCTCTGTCTTTCTTGTAACCTATGAACTTCCCGTTTCGCTTGATCGGAATCGGGCTTCCTTTGTTCGTTCCTATTCCGATCGTATAAGTCTTGATGCCAAGGTCCACAAGCTCAGCAGCGGCCTCAGACGAATTTTCCTCGTGGTCCTCACCATCTGAAATGATGAACAAGAACCTGTTGGTCTGGGTGTCGTCGTCGAAAAAGGTCTTGGCCAGGTCAAGGGCCTCATTGATCGCCGTCCCCTGGGAGGATACCATGTCGGGATGTGCATTCTGCAGAAACATCCGTGCCGCCCCGTGATCTGTGGTTATTGGCAGCAACGGATATGCATTGCCCGCATAAATGATGATTCCGACCCGGTCACTGCCCAACTCTTCTATGATCTTGGATACGATTTGCTTCGATTTTTCCAGTCTATTCGGCGCGATGTCTTCGGCCAGCATGCTTTTGGAAACGTCAATCGCGAAGACGATGTCCACCCCTTGCCGCTTGACTGTCTTTAGCTGAGTGCCCATTTTCGGATTCACCAGGGCAATCACAAGGAGAGTGAGGCCAAGGGCCACCATAATGATTTTCAGGGCAGGCTTGAAAACAGATCGCTGTGGGCTGAGCTGATCCAACAGGGGAAGATCCGCAAACTGCTTCTGCTTCCTGCGCTTCCAAAAGACCACGAGCAAGTACATCAGCAAGAGCGCAACAACGGCGAACATGAGATAGAAATATTTCGGTTCCTCGATCTGATACATGTTTTATCTGTCTTCTGTTAAATCATTTTCAGGTTCTGGGCTCAGATAAAACTTCTGAACACGGTAAACCTGAGCGTCATTTCAATCAACACCAGGAAACCCGCGAAAAAAACGAGGGGCCTGAATCGTTCCTGGTAATTGTAGTATTTCAATTCTTCAATTTCTGTTTTCTCCAGTTTGTCGATCTGGTTGTAGATCGATTCCAGTTTCTTGTTCCCGGTTGCCCGGAAATATTGACCTTCGGTCTCCGAGGCTATATATTTTAAAAGATCCTCATCTATCTCCACCGGGGCATTCCTGAAGATCAGTTTCCCGTTCAGGTCCTTTGCCACCGGGAACATCGCTGTCCCGTTGGTTCCCAGGCCAATGGTGTAGACCTTGATTCCAATTTGCTTGGCCAGCTCCGTAGCGGTCTTCGGGTCCACGAAACCGGTGTTGTTCACCCCGTCGGTCAGCAAAATGATTACCTTGCTCTTCGCCTTGCTGTCCTTGAGTCGGTTTACCGCCGATCCAAGCCCCATGCCGATGGCCGTTCCATCCTCGATCTGACCCCATTGGATCTTGCGTATCGTGTTCTGAACGATGGTCTTGTCGCTGGTGATCGGGGTTTGGGTAAAACTCTCCCCGGCATATACCACAATTCCAATCCTGTCATTAGGCCGCTTCTGGACGAACTTGGTCGCCACATCTTTCAGTGCCTCCAGTCGGTTGGGCTTCAGGTCCTTGGCCAACATACTTGCAGAAACATCGATTGCCATCACAATGTCGATTCCCCGGGTTGTCTTGGTGCGCTTGCTCACTTCAACATTTCTCGGCCTTGCCAGGGCAAGGATCAACAAAGTAAGAGCCACCAATCGAAGGACGTACAAAAAGGGTTTCATTTTCGACCAGAAATTCCCTTTTTTGAACCCTGCCGTGCTGGGGATGCTCAGGTCCGCACTATCCTTTTTGCGAATAAGGAAAAACCACAGCATCAACAAGGGCATGATGAGCAATAGCCACAAAAATTCAGGGTTTGTAAATTCCAAATTTGCGAACATCTTTGAGACTCTTATTCTTTTAACTGGGTTTCTTCCTCTATCTTCTTCAACTCCTCTTTCTTTTCCTGCTCAATTCTTTTGCTTTCTTCCTCCTGCTCTCGCTTCATGCGCGCCTCATGAGCCGGATGCATGACATCTATAACGATTTCCGCATCCTGGCGGTGCAATTCTATCTCATTGAGCAAGGGCTTCATTTTGGCGAACTTGACAAGATCCGCCTCCTGGAGCAATCGCCTCAATTTGGCCAACGTTTCCGATGGAATATTGAGATTGCTGCTTGCATTGAAGTCCGTAATGGTTTCGATCAGCTCTTCAGAGGTGGATTCCAGGGCGGGAATATTCATTTCCCTTTCAATGAAGGTTCGCACGATGTCAGTCAACTCAACATAGTATAGTTTAATGCGATTCTGCTCGACAAGGTTCTTCTGATCCAATTCCTGAAGGCGTTGCTTTGCCATGTCAAAAGGAGGAATCTTCTCTATGTACTCTTCGTGCTTCGGCTTGTCTCTCAGCACGAAATACAGGATCGCTCCGATAATCAGCAAGGCGACGATCAGTCCCCAAAAATAATTGAGGTAATCTGAGAACAGGTATGGTTCGCCCTTGATCGTCTTAATGTGATGCATCGGCTGTTTGATCGTGTCAACCGGAACGGTTCCCACATCTACGATCACAGGGTCCGTGAGATATCTCTTGTCACGCACAAAAACTTCCTGTCCGGGCAAGACGTACTGACCACTGTCAAAGCTGGTGAGCGTGTATTTGATGATCAGCCTGTTCTTCAGGGAATCAATCTTGGAAGTGACGACCCCTACTCGATTCAAACTGTCTGATTCGAACTTGGGAAGCCTCACACCCTGGATCTCTTCCACTTCGATCTCATAGTGAAATTGCTCACCTATGCGAATTCTCGTCGTATCGACCCTGGAGGTCACCTGAGAAAAGGCCTCAGCCGAACTCATTAAGAAGATGAGAGCGAACAAAGCCGAACTCAAAAAAGTCCAGTTGCTCAATCTCAATCCCGATGTTTTCTTTTTCCAATTCATGGCGCTTCGAAACCTCCGAAAAGGTCCGCTTCTTTATTTTTTAGTTTCTGCGCTTGAAATAGCTGAGCAGCTTTTTGACATAACTCTCATCCTGCCGCGTGTGAATGGTCCCTGATCCGCTTTTGGTGAAAGCATTCTCAAAGTAATCCACGGTTTTCAAATAATTCGCCTTGTAATTCTTTCTGACCTCCTTTGAATTCGTATTGACCAAAATGATTTCTCCGGTCTCTGAATCCTTCATTGGAACCATACCTAACTTCGGCAGTTCTTCTTCATACCTGTCGTAGACCCTGATACCGGTGACATCGTGTTTTTTCCCCACGATCTTCAGGGCATTGTCATATCCTTCATCCATAAAATCGGAAAGAACAAAGACAATCGCCTTCTTCTTCATGACATTTGAAAGATAGCGCAGGGCCTGTGTAAAATCCGTTCTTCGGCTTCCCGGTTCAAACTCGAGGAGTTCCCGGATGATCCGGAGCACGTGCGTTTTCCCTTTCTTGGGCGGAATGAACAGCTCGATCTCATCTGAAAAGAGCAGGAGTCCCACCTTGTCGTTGTTCTGAATGGCCGAGAAAGCGAGCGTGGCACTGATCTCGGTTATAATGTCCCTTTTGAACTGCTGATGGGTTCCAAAAGATTCGGAACCACTGACGTCTACCATGAGAAGCATAGTAAGCTCCCGTTCTTCCTCAAAGACCTTGACATAGGGCTCATTGTAACGCGCAGTGACATTCCAGTCAATGCTTCGAATATCATCTCCGAACTGGTATTGTCTCACCTCAGAAAAAGTCATACCTCTCCCTTTGAATGAACTGTGATATTCACCCGAAAAGAGATGGTCAGACAAACGTCTTGTCTTTATCTCGATCTTCTTGACTTTTTTTAGCAGTTCTTTAGTGTCCACAGAGGGTTTTGACGGTTAAGGCACTTCTACTTCATTCACGATCTTGTTGATCAGGTCAACCGAGGTCACGTTTTCAGCTTCCGCCTCATAGGTGATCCCAATTCTGTGTCTGAGCACATCGTGAACAACGGCTCTAACGTCTTCCGGAATCACATAGCCTCTTCTCTTGATGAAGGCATAGCACTTCGACGCCATGGCCAGGTTGATGCTCCCCCGTGGGGAGGCTCCAAAACTGATCAAAGGTTTGATGTCGTTTAAACGGTACTCTTCAGGATATCTCGAAGCAAATACGATATTCAGAATGTATTTCTCTATTTTCTCATCCATGTATACTTCCTTGACTGAGGCACGGGCCCTGGTGATCTGGTCGATCCCAACCACTGCATTCACCTGGTCAAAGTTGCCGTTGAGGTTGTTTCGCATGATCATTTGCTCATCGTCGAGCTTCGGATAGTCGATCACGGTCTTCAGCATGAAACGGTCAACCTGCGCTTCGGGCAAAGGATAGGTTCCTTCCTGCTCGATCGGGTTTTGGGTTGCCAAAACCAGAAATGGCTCTGGAAGCTTGAAGGTGGAGTCACCGATGGTTACCTGGTGCTCCTGCATGGCCTCAAGCAAAGCAGATTGAACCTTCGCCGGAGCACGGTTTATTTCATCCGCCAGGACGAAATTCGCAAAGATCGGCCCCTTTTTGATGGAAAAGTCATTTTCCTTCATGTTGTAGATCATGGTACCGATGACGTCTGCAGGCAACAGGTCAGGTGTAAACTGAATTCGACTGAATGAACCTTTAACAGCTTTTGCCAACGTATTTATTGCCAGAGTCTTTGCAAGACCAGGAACCCCTTCCAGCAGAATGTGGCCATCTCCCAAAAGACCTATAAGAAGTCGCTCAAGCATGTGCTTCTGCCCGACGATTACCTTGTTCATCTCAAGTTGAAGCAAGTCTACAAAGGCGCTTTCCTTCTCAATTTTCTCGTTGATCAGACGTATGTCAACGTTCGCATTTTGTGTATCCATTTTTTAAATGTGTATCATAGGTTCAAATGTCCTCAAGGGCCACAAATCTAAGGGTTAAGGACAATTCTCGCTGTTAAAATTCAGTTAAAAACTCCAAATAAAAATCTCGCCGGAAGTGGCGAGATTACTGACTTTAATACTGTTCTTCCTCGTTGGGAAAGTCTCTGGATTTCACATCCGAAATATACCGTCTGAAGGCATCACCCATTTCCATGTAGAGATCGAGGTAGCGCCTGAGAAAACGAGGACTGAATTCGTGCGTCATGCCAAGCATGTCATGAGTTACAAGTACCTGGCCGTCAACGCCATCTCCTGCTCCGATTCCAATGACAGGAATCGATACGCTCTCGGCCACTTCACGTGCCAGCTTTGACGGTACTTTCTCGAGCACGACGGCAAAGCATCCCAACTCCTCGAGCAACTTGGCATCACTCTTGAGCTTGAGGGCCTCTTCCTCTTCCTTGGCCCGAACGGTGTAGGTCCCGAACTTGTAAATCGATTGTGGCGTCAAACCGAGGTGTCCCATCACAGGTATTCCTGCCGACAGGATGCGCGTCACAGATTCGGCGATTTCCTCCCCTCCTTCCAACTTGACGGAATGACCACCTGACTCTTTCATGATGCGTATTGCCGAATCCAGCGCCTGTCTGGAGTTTCCCTGGTAGGTTCCGAAAGGAAGGTCCACAACCACGAGACAGCGCTCAATCGCACGGATTACGGAAGAAGCGTGATAGATCATTTGATCCAATGTGATCGGCAAGGTGGTCTCGTGACCGGCCATGACATTGGAGGCCGAATCCCCGACGAGGATAATGTCGATTCCGGCATGATCGATGATTTTCGCCATCGTGTAGTCGTAGGCGGTAAGCATGGCGATCTTCTCACCTTTCTTTTTCATTTCCACCAGGGTTTTGGTGGTTATTCTCTTGTACTGCTTCTTGGCTGAAGACATTGGTCGTGATTTTAGGTGATAAAAATAGTAATATTTTGGATCGGTGTCTCCTAAATCTTCTTCCTGGGCTTCTTCACTTCCACCTTGACCAGGTCAGGAAAAACTGCAGGCGCAAAGTTCTTCACAGGTTCATAGAGCAATGAAGAACGGGTCTTTTCCTTTTCGACAAATCGCAGCGAAGAATTGATCTGGTCATACACCAGCAGGACTATGCTCAGGATCAAGGCATACTTAAGGAACCCAAACACAGCGCCTACGATCTTATTGAAAAAACCGAGCGCAAGGGTATCGGCAACCTTGGTCATCGCCTTTCCGAGAAGCACGAGCGCGATGAGAATGATCAAGAAAGTCCCGGCAAATGAAACCAGTTCAATCATGGACTGATCCCAGGAAACGCTAGACTTGAGAAAATCGCCCAAAAAATAAGAGAAATGAATGGCTCCGTAAATCCCCAGAACCAATCCAACCAGGGTGGTGACTTCGACAAAAAGACCTTTCATGAAACCGTTGACGGTTCCGACGAGTAAAATGATGCCTATGACTATATCAATCGTGTTCATTGAGGATAGGGATAAGTAATACAACACAAAACTATTCAATTTGATCGGTTCAAAGGCGTATTTCCGAGTCTATTTTGATCACTTTTACGTTCCCGTTGACATAGACCAGCAGGCGTTCTGCGACTCGATAGCCCATTTCCTGCATGACATAGGCGTACTGATTGATCTGTTGGACGTGTTTGGGATCTTGCGCTCCTGTTTTGTAGTCTATGATCCAAACTTGATTATCCCTGAAAACAAGGCGATCGGGAATGATCGCGACACCCTCGGATACGAAGATTTGCCTCTCATTCATGACCTCGAGTCCTGGTTCGAACTGATCCTTGAGTTCAGGATGCTCCACAAGAGACCTCATTAGTGTCATAATGCGCTCCCGTTCTGAAGATTCCAATTGACCGCTCCCAATGGATGCCTCGATGACCGGTTCCAGGTCGTCTCTGCCATGCACACGTGCCATGATCTCATGGAATCGATTGCCGAAGGTGATAGCTTCTCCCTGGCGCGTGTCCCAGAGCTCTGAAGCTTTGGAGACCAGGTGCAGGTCATGGTCCATCCATGAGCTGCTCATCAACTCCTTCTGAACCTGGCTGTGAGGTCGTTTTTTTATCCTTGATGAGGCGCGTTGTTTTGAGCCGAGGGAATACAGGCTCTTTCCGTCCTGCCATAGTCGGCAGCTTTTCAAATAGCCGGATAAAAGATCTGAGGTCGTTTTCGGGGGCACGGTGTTTTTTCGAACCTCTGAAATGACATGCAGCTGCTCAACCGCCCGAGTAAGACAAACATAAAGGAGATTTACACTATCCAATTCCTGTTGGGTCTGCAATTCCTCAAAGATCTCGGCACCTCGCTCACCCGTCAATTGGATTTTGCTGCTCGCCGCGACCAACAAGGAAGAAAACCCTTCAAACACCTTTCCTTCCAGAGGTTCATACCAGGCCACAGGTGTTCGCTCCCCGTAGATCTGCATGTCATAGGGGAAAATTACCACGGGAAATTCCAATCCTTTGGATTTGTGAATCGTCATGATCCGAATGGCTTTGGCCTCTTCGGAGCTAATTATGTTCAGTTTGTCTTTCTTTTCCTCCCAGAATTCCAGGAAGCCCAGGTTCTTCTGGGATCTTCTCTGCGTGTAGTCAAAAACAAAATCGAGAAAATACTGTAGAAAAGCGTCCGATCCCTGATTCAAACCGAACTCCCGAATGATGGACTCGACCTGTTCGTAAACTGAAAAAGTGCTGAAGTCGCCGGAAGCTGACTTGAGACCATAGCGACCAAAACTCTCCATGAGTTTATTCAAATCCAGGTTCAGGTGCTTCTCGTAGAAATCATGCTCAGATCCTTCGATTTTCCAATGCGAATGCAGGAAACTCAACACCTCGAAAAGTGCCTCTTTGTTGTCGGGGTCCTCTTGAAAACGAAGGAACTCTATGATGAAGGCCACCTTGGTGTTGTTCTTCAGTAGCAAGGTCTCCGAACTGAGAATATCGATACCTTCTTCCATCAGGGCCTTCGCAATCACGGAACCCTGAGACCTCTTCCTGACCAGGATGCAAATCTCTTCCGGCTCGAACTGTTCGAGCAACTCCTTTGCTTTTGTTAGAACAGACTCCGTATAGGCCTCATCTCTCTCTTCTGCTCTGCGCATTGCGGGTAGAAATTGCAACTCAACATAACCTCCCGATCTCTTGTTTGGCTTCTGCTCATTTCCCCTTTTGTAAAGGTTCTTGTAAGAATCGCCCCTGAAGAAGGACGAAATGTAGCTGAAAAGGTCATTGTTGAATTCTATTATCTCAGAGTAGGATCTGTAGTTTGTTTCAAGGTCCCTTACCTGTTTCTGGACTACAAAAGGATGAGATGCCCGGTTCTCATCATCGGATGCCAAATCAATGAATTGTTCCGCACGCCCTCCTCTCCATCTGTATATAGCCTGCTTGGCGTCTCCGACCAGCATGAGACCTGCACCCGAGCCGCTTAAAGCATTCCCCAGGAGCGGAATCAGGTTCAGCCATTGAAGCACTGAAGTGTCCTGCATCTCATCGATAAAGAAGTACTTGAACTTCTCCCCAATTCTCTCATAGATGAACGCAGCTGGCTGATCGCGAAGATGCTTGCTGATAAGTTCGTTGAACTCTGCATTGAGACGGATGTTGTTTTCGGTCTTGATCTCCTCGAGAATCCTGTAAAGTGTACTCAGAACAGCCAAAGGCACCAGGTTTTTCAAGATCAAACCGTACAAATAGTAGGTTTCGAACCGCTCCTCTGATTCCCTGTAAATACAAATCAAATCCCCGGCAATGGCATCAATGGCGTCTTTGGTCGACTGCTTCTTGCTTTGGGCATAAAACTTTCCGGCATCCATGTTTTTGTCGATGCTGCTTCCCTGAACAAACTCAAGGTCGGAGGCTCCTTCCTCCATCTTTCTGAAAAATTTTGGAGCCTGCTTGCTGAAGAAATCCTCATCGTTCAAACCATTGGAATCCATAAGAGACAATGCTTCCCTTCCCTTCTCTGTCCAGAACGCCTCAATCTTTTTTCGTTCCCCAATCAAAGTTCGATAGAGGTTTCGAAAGTCTGAAATGCTCTTCTTTCTCAACTTTTCTATTTCATGTAGATGGTTCTCATTGAGCAACAACTGTGAAATTTCAAACAAATCTCGTGTGATGTCCCAGGACCGGTCATCGTCAGCCTTGTATTGGGCAAATGCCACGAGAATCTTGGTGATATCATCGTCCTGGCCTATCCTCGAGATCAATTCATCCACGGCCTCCTGGAAAAGAGAATCCGTATCGAGCTCTACTTCAAAATCCATGGAGAGCCCGAGATCGAAGGCAAAGGCTTTGATCAGCTTGTTGGTAAAACTGTCGATGGTTCGGATATTGAAGGAGCTGTAATCCTTTAGAATCTTTTGCAGCGTCTCGAGAGATTTGCTCCGCAACTCCGCAGCAGTCAGTCCGGTTTCCGAGATCAGGTAATCTTTCATGGTTTTGACCTCATCCGAATTGCCGGTGGCGAATTCAACCAGGTATTCAAGAACCCGATCTTTCATTTCTCCAGCTGCCTTGTTCGTAAAAGTGATGGCAAGGATTCTCTGAAAGCCCACAGATTTCTTCGGATCGAGAAGAAGTGTCAGGTAGTCCCTGACCAGTGTGAAAGTCTTGCCGCTTCCGGCGGATGCATTGTAAACTGTAAAATGGGCCTGTTCAGACAAGTAGAATTTTTGACTAAAAGTAAGAAAAAAAGGGCAGCGGTCAGGCTACAATTCTCCAAACCTGAGCCACGAGAAAAGTGACGACAAACCCCAGTATCAATGGAAGAACGGAGGCCACAAAAGTCCACCGGGCGCTTTGGGTCTCCTTGTAAATCGTATAGATCGTAGTACTGCATGGATTGTGCAACAAACTGAAAAGCATCAGATTAACCCCCGTGAGCAAAGTCCATCCCCCGGCTTTCAGGATGCTCGCAGTATCCGAGGCAGAATCCAGTTCAAACATGACTCCTGCTCCTTCCCCCGCACCCAAGCCTGTCACTAGAACAGTTAGCATCAAAACCGTGGGAATCACGATCTCATTCGCTGGAATGGCCACAATGTATGCCAGGAGTATAACCCCGTTCAGACCAATCAGCCACCCGAAGCCATCCATCGATTCGATGAGCCAACCCGCAAGGGATTGATCCCCGATAACTATATTGGAAATCAGCCAGATCACGGCCCCGGCCGGGGCAGCAAATACAATCGCCCGCCAAAGCACGATGAGGGTTCGGTCGATAATTGAGGTGTAAATGGTTTTCCAGAATCTTGGAGGTCTGTAGGGCGGAAGCTCAAGGTTGAAGGTGGATACCTCTCCCTTGAGTATGGTTCTCGAAAGTCCCAGGGAAACCAGGAACATAAAGGCGATTCCCAAAACTGCTATTCCAATGACGGCGGTTAACGAAGCCAGCCCCGACCAGGCTGCCGGAACAAGTGCCCCGATAAAAATGGTTGCGATCAGGATTTGAGTGGGCCAGCGACCGTTGCAGAGGGAGAAATTATTCGTGATAATTGCGATGAGCCTCTCTCGAGGACTGTCAATGATCCTTGTTGCCACCACCCCTGCCGCATTGCAGCCAAAACCCATGCTCATGGTAAGGGCCTGTTTTCCGTGCGCCCCGGAGCGCCTGAAAAGCTCGTCCAGGTTAAAGGCCACTCTCGGGAGATATCCGAAATCTTCTAAGAGAGTGAAAAGTGGAAAAAAGATCGCCATGGGCGGAAGCATCACCGCGACAACCCAGGCAACTGCCAAGTAGATTCCATCGATAAGCAAACCGTCCAGCCACCAGGGCATGCCGATTCCCACCGACAGGCTCTTCAGGGCCGGATGGACCTTCTCCAGCAAAACTTCTGCCAATAGGGCCGACGGGTAATTCGCTCCCGTGATGGTAAGCCATAGCACGACTCCCAGTAGGAGGAACATGATAGGAAATCCCCAGGTTGCGCTTGTAACGATCCGATCGATCTTCTGATCAAATCTCAACTTCTTCTTTTCTCTATCCCGGCGAACCGCATGACTGGCGATCTCCGAGGCGTCGGCATAAATCCCCTCGGCCAGGTTTTCATGAAAATCCTCACCGATCTGCCATCTGAGCTCACGGGTAAGATTGATGATCCGGTCTGCTGATCTATTGTCCATTTGCGACGAGTTCTCCCTTTTTCAAGGCTTCAACAATGCGACCATCTCCTTCGAGCAAGCGCAGTGCGATCCATCTGCTGTTGGGAATATTCGGGTATTCCTTCTCGATCTCCCTGCTCAGTTGGACAACAGCCTTCATGATCTTTTCAGGCACATTGTTTATTTTTCGGGGTACACATTTGATCTGACCGGAAGCTACCCCCTGAATGGCCTGGATCAGTTCCGGTATTCCTTCCTGATATCGCGCACTTGTTGCCACTACGGGAATCCCCAAGTCTCGTGAAAGTGCTCTGATGTCAACTTCAATTTTGTGTCGTTTAGCTTCGTCGATAAGGTTTAGGCAAAGTACGGCCCGATCTGTGATCTCCAGGATTTGAAGAACAAGATTCAAATTGCGCTCAAGGCGACTTGCATCCGCGACAATTACCGTTACGTCAGGTTTGCCGAATAGGATGAAGTTCCTGGCTACCTCCTCGTCCTGGGAAGTTGACAGCAGCGAATAGGTCCCCGGCAAGTCGACCAGTTTGTACTTCTTGTTATCGTATGAGAAAGCTCCTTCGGCGCGAATAACGGTTTTGCCCGGCCAGTTCCCGGTGTGTTGCCGCAAACCGGTCAAAGCATTGAACACCGTGCTCTTGCCTGTGTTGGGATTTCCAGCAAGTGCAATGACATAGTCCGAGTCATTCAGGTTTACCCCCAACTTCTTCAAACCATCGGCATTGTAGTGCGCACATCCCTCGCATCCCGCCTGAACATTATTCTTTTCTCCCTTCATCTCATTGATTCTTGGTAATCAAAATCTTTGAAGCCTGGTCCTTTCTGAGAGCAATGCTCGTTCCCTTGATGGAATACGCCACGGGGTTTCTCATCGGACTCTCCAGGTCTATTTCAATCTCTGCTCCCCGGACGAATCCCAGGTCGAGCAAACGTCTTCGGTTCTCTCCTCGGCATTCCTTCGAGATGCCTGCGACTCGGGCCGTTTCTTCCGGTTTCAGACTGGAAAGTCGCACTGCCGTCTCCTCCGTTTCCAAAACGGCCGGAGCCACGGTGATATTCGAGGCCACGACCGGAGCGAGAACGAACTCCTCTCCTTCGGAGTAAAAGACGATTCTTTCGGCATTTCGTTCAACGACTCTGAGCGTCGACCCGATATGTATCTTCTCGGCCAAAATTTGTCTGTATATGGCATCGGGCTCATCTTCGATATGTACGATCCGGCCTACCTGATCCAGTGCAAAAGTCGATAGAGGCACTCCTTCGAGTTTTTTGATCTCTCCGTGTCGAGTAGGAATGGGATCCCCATGCGGATCATAAAGCGGATGCCCCAGGTCCAGGGCGAGCCTGTCCGTCTCTTCTCCAGAGAGGTTGTGTTCCATTTCTTCAGCCCTGTCATGCCATTCGCGCTTGTCAAACCCGGTTTTTTCTGCCAGGTATTTCTCCCAAAGACGGTGCACCCGTATGATTCGCAATGCGTACTTTCTTCCTTCACGCGTAAGACTCACCTGTTCTCCCTCCAGATTAACCAATTCCGTGACAGCCATGTGATGAATGGCATCAATGATTGATTTGTCTTTCATCTTCAAAGCATTGGTAAGGGCATTGGTATCCGCCGCAAGGCCCGAATTCTCCATTCTGTAGAGCTGCTTCAAAATGTCTTCGATAATTGTCTTCTCATTGGATTTCCAATTGTTCTTCAGTATCCAGTACCAACCTGAAACCGGTCTGAATAGCAGGTAGAGCAACAAGCAGATCGAACCAAAGATCAACAAGGCGTATATGGGGTTGTAATTGTTCATTTCACATTCCTGAGATAGAGGTTCTCCGCAACATTATTGCTGATGACCAGGCGGTGAGTCCGGGTTTCGATGTGAACCGATTGATCGTAGGGCTCAATATCGATCACTTTGATCTTGTCACCCAGTGCCAGGTTCTTTTTATTGAGGTACTTGAGAAAGGGCCCGGATGAATCCTTGACCCCTGTAAGAATGCCGGAGGAGCCAATTCTCATGTCGAGCACGCGCACGGTTTTACTAATGACCATCCTGCCGTGTTTGTCAGGAATGGGATCGCCGTGTGGGTCTGTTTTGGGAAAACGCAAAAAAGCATCAAGCTTGTCGATGAGAAGATCCGACTCAATATGCTCCAGTTGCTCGGCAATTTCGTGAACCTCATCCCATTTGAAGTCGAGCTTCTGAACCAAAAAACACTCCCAGAGACGATGCTTCCTGACCACGCGCAATGCTGTCTCTCTCCCCCGTTCAGTCAGTCTCACCCCCTGGTACTTTTTATATACGACAAGGTTCTTGGCCGATAGCTTTTTGAGCATGTCGGTAACCGAAGAAGCTTTGGTTTTAATTTTGCTCGCGATAAGATTGGTGCTGACTTCTTCTCCATGCTCCATTTCGAGAGCGTAGATGCATTTGAGATAATTTTCTTCTGCCTGGGAATACAAAACAATCGAACTTTGCAATTAATTTTTGCAAAGTTAAAACATTTTTTAGACTAACCTAAATATTCTTGATATCAGGCCGTTATTTTATATTGTAAAACTTGTTCGGGGGCCTTTCAGCAGATTCTGTTCAATGAAATTTCAAATTCAACAACTTGTACATTCCTGCTTTGAACTCTTCCATGTCGGTCACTTCAATATCCGTTGCAATCGAATGATCCACTATTTTGTCAACCGAATGCAGCGGAAAGGCCAGACCCGTCACGATCTTTCTGAGCATGTTCACCTCTCTTTTCTCTATCTTGTGGTCTATCTCCACCATCTGGAGCAGTTCATAGAGCCTTTCAACTCTTTCCTCGCATTCGAGATGAGCCAGTGTTGGAATGCTTTCCGGCTCCCTCAGGATTTGCTTGAATCTGTCATTTGAAATATTGTATTTCTTCGCAATTCGCGATAGCATTTCGACCTCCTCTGTCGAAATCTCCTCGTCCGCTTTTGCAATTCTGACGATGTTTGCAAAGTGGCTGATGTTACGTTTCTGCCCTATGCTCAAATAAATGTCCGAAATATCCATAGTCATCACTTTTGCATTAACGTAAATATACAAAATCCCGTGTAGAAAACCATTGATCCTGATCTTGATGTTGCCCTTTGCATTTCCCTGTTAAACCTTATCTTTGTCGAAAATTTCCTCTACTTGACCAAGCACGATTTTATAGATCTTTACGGCCGGTTTGAAAAGGTTTCGGGTCTTGTCGACGCCGTCAGCAAAAAAAACGGACCGATCAACCTGTCCAATCTCGCCGGATCATCCCTGTCTTTCGTCCTCGCGGCAGCCTATAAATCGCTCGAGCACCCTTTCGTTTTGATCTGTAAAGACAAAGAAGAGGCTGCCTATTATCTAAATGACCTGGAACAGTTCCTGGCACCTGAAGGAAAGGCAAACCGTCAGGACGTGCTCTTCTTTCCGGGATCATACCGTCGCCCTTACCAGATTGAAGACACCGACAATGCAAACATCCTGTTGCGTGCAGAAGTCTTGAATCGCATCAGCTCTCAAAAAAAGCCGGCGGTTATCGTTACCTACCCGGACGCATTGTTCGAGCAGGTCGTTACCCGCAGAGAGCTAAAGCGCAATACGCTGAAAATTAGTCAAGGCGAGAAGGTGTCTCTGGATTTCGTTCACGATGTGCTTCACGAGTATAAATTCAACCGCGTGGATTTCGTGGTTGAACCCGGTGACTTTGCCATTCGCGGGGGAATTATCGATGTCTTCTCCTTCTCGAATGAGCAACCCTACCGGATTGAATTCTTCGGTGATGAAGTCGACAGCATCCGAACCTTTGACATAGAGAGTCAGCTTTCCGTCAATCGCCTTAACCGGATTGACATCATGCCCAATCTTGAGAATAAGAAACTCGAGGAGAAAAGACAGGTCTTCCTCGACTACATCGCGGCTAAATCCGTGATTTTCACCTTCAACACGACATTGCTGGCACAGAGACTTGACAAGCTCTTTGAAAAAGCCACGGAAGCCTTCGCTCAACTCAAAGGGGAATTGAGCCAGCTGGAGCCGTCTGAGTTGTTCTGTGACGGGAAGGTTTTTCTTGAGAAACTTTCAGAGTTCCAGGTGTCAAAAATAAACGAGCCCGGAGCCAGCCCTGAAACTGTTGTTCGGTTTGACACCCTGCCTCAACCCTCTTTCAACAAGCAATTCGACCTCTTGATTGCCAACTTGCGGGAAAACGATGACAAGGGCTATTCAAATTACATTTTCTGTGACAACGAGAATCAGGCCAAGCGATTCCATGACATTTTCGATGACATGGATGAAGAAGTGCCCTACAAGACGATCACGCTACCTATTTACAGCGGTTTCATCGATAATGACCTGAAGATAGCCTGCTACACCGATCACCAGATTTTTGAGCGATATCACAGATTCAAGCTCAAAAGCGGATTTGCCAAAAAACAATCGATCAAACTCAAGGAGCTCACCCAGCTTGAGCAAGGTGATTACGTGACGCATATCGATCACGGCATCGGACGCTATGGCGGGCTGCACAAAATTGAAGTTGAGGGCAAAAAGCAGGAGGCCATTAAGCTCATCTACGGCGATCGGGACGTGCTGTACATTAGCATCCATGCCCTGCACAAGATCAGCAAATACAACGGAAAGGACGGAAAGCCACCAAAGGTCCACAAACTAGGTTCGAACACCTGGAAGAAGCTCAAGCAAAAAACCAAGGCCAGAGTCAAGCACATTGCCTTCAGTTTGATCGAGCTCTACGCAAAAAGAAAATTGAAAAAAGGACTGGCTTATGGTCCGGACACTTTTATGCAGCATGAGTTGGAAGCCAGCTTCATCTATGAAGACACTCCGGATCAGCTCAGTGCGACCGAGGCGGTGAAAGCCGACATGGAGAAAGACCAGCCTATGGATCGACTTATTTGCGGAGATGTGGGTTTTGGCAAAACGGAGATCGCCATTCGCGCCGCATTCAAAGCCGTAGACAATGGGAAGCAAGTTGCTGTCTTGGTTCCTACCACAATACTGGCCTTTCAGCACGCCAAAACCTTCCGGGAGCGACTTCAGGATTTTCCAGTTCGGGTAGAATATCTCAATCGTTTCAGAACCGCTAAGCAGCGAAGGGAGGTGCTCGAGGGTCTGGCCAATGGGCAGGTAGATATTGTAATAGGCACGCATCAGCTTGTCAATAAGAACGTTAAATTCAAGGACATTGGATTGCTCGTCATTGACGAGGAGCAAAAGTTCGGTGTGGCTGTGAAAGAGAAGCTCAAAACCCTGAAGGAGAATATCGATACCCTGACCCTTACTGCGACGCCAATTCCCAGGACTTTGCAGTTCTCCCTGATGGCGGCCCGTGACCTCTCTGTCATAAAGACCCCACCGCCCAACCGACACCCGATTGAAACACAAGTCGTCGGGTTCAATGAAGAGATCATCCGTGACGCCATCCGCTATGAGATCCAGCGGGGTGGCCAGGTTTTTTTCATCCATAACCGGATTGAAAACATTCGCGAAGTCGCAGGCATGCTTCAGCGATTGCTACCCGACGCCCGGATAGGAGTGGGTCATGGTCAGATGGACGGAAAAAAGCTCGAGGAACTGATGCTTGAATTCATCAACGGCGAATTTGACGTGCTGGTGAGCACGACCATCGTCGAGAGCGGACTGGATGTCCCCAATGCCAATACCATCTTTATTAACAACGCCAACAATTTCGGCCTTAGTGATCTTCACCAGATGCGGGGACGCGTTGGCCGTTCGAACAAAAAGGCGTTCTGTTACCTCATCACGCCTCCCTATCACGTCATGACAGAGGATGCACGCAAGCGCATTCAGGCTCTTGAAATGCATTCGGAACTGGGCAGTGGTTTTTACATTGCCATGAAGGACCTGGAGATCCGTGGGGCCGGGGATCTTCTGGGAGCCGAGCAAAGTGGCTTTATCAATGACATAGGTTTTGAAACCTATCAGAAAATTCTCAACGAGGCCATCGAAGAACTGAAAGAGAACGAATTCAAAGAGCTTTATGCAGATCAGGATGCCGGGAAAAAAGACTACGTCAAAGAGGTTCAGATCGATTCTGATTTTGAGATCCTCTTCCCGGATGATTACATCAGCAGCATCTCCGAGCGTTTGAGTCTCTACAAAGAGTTGAGCGATTTCACTGAAGAAGAGGAGCTCAAGGCCTTTGAAGAACAATTGATCGACCGTTTTGGAGAACTGCCCGTTCAGGCCCACGATTTGCTCGACTCGGTGCGCATCAAATGGATCGCCAAGGAACTTGGTCTCGAACGACTGGTGTTGAAACAAAAACGAATGATTGGATATTTTATATCAGATCAACAGAGTGAATACTTTCAGAGTGAAATCTTCTCACGGGTTCTGGCCTATGTTCAGAAAAATGGCCAGACTTGCGTCATGAAGGAGCGCGAAACCAAAAAAGGACTTCGCTTGCTGATCACTTTCATACGCATCGACTCAGTAACCAAGGCGCTTGAGACACTCCGCAGCATTTAGCTGTCTGCATTTAGTTAATTTCTTGTTAATAAGTCTGCCCATAAATCGCATTTTGCGATTTCCACCCTATTGAAATTTTTGTACTTTTTTAAAAAATTTAAGAAGAAGAAAATTCCTCCTCTACCGATGAAGTATTTTTTCCCCTTATCCTTTGTCCCAGTAAGGTAAGTCCTTAAAATAGTTTATATGACCAAAAAAGTATTTGTTTTAGACACGTCGGTACTCCTTTTCGATCATAACAGCATTCGGAATTTTGACGAACATGACGTGGCAATTCCCATTACAGTTCTTGAAGAACTCGACCAATTCAAAATCGGAAATGAAACCAAAAATTTTGAGGCCCGTGAAGTCATCCGGTTCCTTGACAAGCTTTCAGGGAACAACGGCCTGAACAAATGGATGAAAATAGGAAAGGGTCGCGGTAACCTGAAGGTCATCATGGACGTTCAAAGCCTGCAGAATATGGATGCAGAGGAGATCTATGGCAATACCAAAAACGATCACAAGATCATCAATGCGGCGCTGGCTTTGGTAGCCGAGGAAAAAAAGAAGAGCATTATCCTTGTCACTAAAGACATCAACCTTAGAATAAAGGCCAAAGCCATCGGATTGATCTCAGAAGATTACGAAACCGGCAAGGTCAAAAACCTGAAAAGCTTCTCGGACGGATTCCCTGTGATCGAAAATATCGATGCCCAGGTCATTCAGACCATTTACCAGAAAAACAGGATCAAGGAGGGCGGAATACTCGGCTCGGAAAAAGTAACCAACGGGTATTATATCCTCAACAACTGCAGCAATTCGGTCCTGGCCCGTTACAACGGAGAAACCGATGCCATTGAACGCGTCGACAAGAAATACGTCTTTGGGATCAAACCCAGAAATGCGGAGCAGACTTTCGGGTTGAACGCCCTGCTTCAGGATGAGATCAAACTGGTTGCCCTTGAAGGAGTGGCCGGAACCGGAAAAACCCTGCTCGCCCTCGCTTCGGCACTCGAGCAAAAGAACAAATATGACCAGATCATTCTCGCACGACCCATCATTCCGTTGAGCAACCGGGAAATCGGTTTCCTCCCTGGAGATGCTGAAAGCAAGATCTCACCATACATGCAACCCTTGTGGGACAATCTGAATTTTATTAAGAATCAGTTCAAGGCCAATGAGAAGAAGAGCAAGGTCCTGGAACAACTCCAGGAGTCGGGCCTCCTTACCATAACGGCCCTGGCCTTTATCAGGGGGCGCAGCCTGATCAATTCCATATTCATCGTGGATGAAGCCCAGAACCTGACGCCACATGAGGTCAAGACGATCATTACCCGGGCCGGAGAAGGAACCAAAGTGATTTTCACGGGTGACATCAATCAAATTGACACTCCCTACATGGACGAGCACAGCAACGGATTGACTTATCTGATCGACCGCCTCAAGGGCAATCCTCTTTTCGCACATGTGAAACTGGAGAAAGGAGAGCGGTCGGAGCTCGCCAATCTTGCCAACGAAATGCTTTAACAATTTTCCTGTACTAATGGAAGTGGAAACGGCCCTTTTTTAAGGGTCGTTTTTATTAGATCACATCTCTTGACAAGGCAATTTTTAAGAATT